>DLZA01000253.1 GCA_003447515.1 Paracoccaceae bacterium | reverse complement strand
TGCTAAAAGATTGTTCGATGCAGGATTTTCAACAGCACGGCTCACCCTTCCAGAGCATGCGGAGGCGGCCCTAATGAATGGAGAGGTAGTGCCGATAACTCGCCATGACTTTGTTCGTGAAGCTATTCAGAATCTTATTGTTTTGACGCCTTCACTTCCGATCGGTGTAATGGGATTTTCTCTTGGAGGTAACGTAGCTCTTCGAATTGCACGAGACATGCGATACGCGCCTATTCCTCAACTTAAGCATGTCTTTGCAGTCAGCCCTGCCATTGATCCTGAAAGCACGGGAGCTATGATTGACACCAATCCTGTGTTTAGGCGCTATTTCATGCGAAAGATGAGCAAACTATACCGCATGAAGATCAAGCTTTTTCCAAATTTGGCCTATATGTCCAACATTCTGAACCACAAAACAACCCTTGGTGTGACAGAGGCATTTGTTTCTTATTTACCAGAATTTGCGAATCTAAGGGAATATTTTGACGCCTACCGAATTAATGTGGGCGACTTTACCGCAAGCCCAATACCGGTGACATTGATCTCGTCTGACGATGATCCAATTGTGCTTTCAGGTCCCGCGCGTGCTTTGCGGGAGGGTTCAAATTTCGAGAAGATTATTACTCAATACGGGGGACATAATGGTTTTTTTAACCGATCCCTTGGCGATGCTTTGAGCGAACGTGTTGTTACTGACCGATTTTTATTTAGCTTGAAATAACATGTGAGGCCACCAGAGCAGGTAGGCTGTTCCTGCTGGGTTTTAATGGGAAATTTACGCATGGTCAGGCCCAATGGCTTTTTTTGACTTATTGCGCCGATCCAAATTTTAAAATGATTGGCTAGTGGATCGCTAATACAGTTTGGGACCCAGGCATTAGCTAGATTTGGTCTAACGTAAAAAGATGTATGGGCTTTGTTGCTTTTGAATACCTTTGTTCAGGTAACAGCAAAAAAGAACTAAATCGTGCCCACTTGCACCCGTGCCTCAAACAGAAAGGCCGCCAACGCATCCTCTACTTCACCGGTAGATGATCGGTTATCCTCTGGAAGGATTACGGTGACACGCATGCCACGGCTGCCACCAGCGACAACATCAACGCATGCATCGATTAGTCCTAATTCATTCTGTACCAAATCTGTGATCTTTGTTTTAGCAGCGTCACAACGAAGGCTAGGTTTGTAGATTTTGCCAACTGTCGTTAAGGGAATCGCGCCAATTGATAGAATATGTTTTGGCCATGCAGGGCGCTCGTCAATTGAATTTTGGGCGTGATGGTGTAAGTCTTCGACGCTTACATCGGTGTCTGGTAGCAACTCGACAAAACAAACTGGAAGTTCTCCGGCATAGGCGTCCGGCATGCCGACCGCTGCCGCTAGTTTGACAGCGGGGTGTGTGGTCATAGCATTTTCAATTATTGCTGGATCAATATTATGACCGCTACGGATAATGATGTCTTTTGAACGGCCGGCTATATAAATGCGTCCTTGCGTGTCTTTATAACCGAGATCTCCAGAGTTCAGCCAACCATTATCGAACACTCCTATGCTGTGAGCTGGGTCGCGATAACCTGGTGAGACGTGCTCGCCTTTGATCATGATGACACCGATCTCACCGGTCTCGCAGGGCGTACTCGGGCTGCCTTCGCTGTTCAATCGAAGGATATTGACTTGAGTGTATGGCAAGGGCCACCCAACAGATCCGACTGAACCTGACCCCGATAAAGGGTCGATGCTTACCAGACCCGAAGACTCGGTCATCCCAAGGATTTCATGTAAATGTTGCCCAGTCACTTCTTTGAAACGCGCACCAACTGCTGGGGGCAATAGGGCCGCTCCAGTTAGACCGGTTCGCACTCTGCTGATGTCATTGTTTCCAACAGGCACTTGTAATACTGCATTGATTGCTGTTGGAACCCCTCCGACTATGGTCGCTTTGTGTTGAGCAACCAAACCCCAGAATCCTTCGACGATTGCTGGGTTGCGCAGGCCACCAGGGGACATTACGATAAGCTCGACGCCGGTCATAAACGCGCTGAGCCCGGCGACAATAGTGCCGGCCACGTGAAATAGTGGCAGCGTTGCTGTCATGACATCGTCTGATCTATATCCACACATGACTGCTCCACCAAATGCTGACACGAGTTGACTGCGATGAGTGTGTGCAACGAGTTTTGGAACACCTGTTGTTCCACCAGTGTGAAAATACGCAGCAATATCGTCACCACCGCGGGGCTCACCAAAAATCAAGTGGTCTGTTGGCTGTTTGGCTATGGCTGAGGCAAAATCAATTATACCTTCAACGGGCTGTATGTTGGGAGGTGATACACGCACGATGATGAGGTCGGGGATTAATTCCCGCAAACCCAGCGCTTTTTCCCAGATGTCTAACTGAGGGTGTGGGCCAAGAGCCACCAAGATTTTGACGCCCGATGCCTTGATTAACTCAGCAATACTATCAGGTTTTAAGAGAAAATTGATTGGAACCGCGTAGCCTGCGGTTTCAGCACCCCATAAAGTTACATAGGTTTCGATGAGAGAGGGCAGCATGTATGCGACGCCCGGCGCAGGACCACCAAGTGAGGAAAACAAATTGGCAGCACCTTGAATCATGTCCAACATTTGACTGTAATTAATGCGGCGTGGCAGCTCGTCCTCTGCGCCAGTCATCAGCATAGTGATTGCAGTTGAAGTTGGATGCTTTGCAGCACTTGCAATGAATACGTCTAGAATGCTGCGTTCTGGCAAACGTTGGTCAAGTGTCAGTTCTGTTTCAAATAGCTTCAGATCTTCCTGAGTACAAATTGCTTTATTACTAAAAACGGTCATATTAACGTCCTACCCAAACATGAATCATAGATGTGCTATAACGACGAAATTTAGTTAAGTACAAAAAAAGTGATCCCAGGATTAGGTTCCTTAAACCCCGCCACCCATCTCGCCAGTCAAGAGACCGTTGGGTGTGGCGCGCGTATTTTAAAACCTTTCCAAGACATGTTATTAAAAATTATCATATATTATCAGCGAACTGCAATGTGGTGAATTTCTTGCTCAATTAGGACCTAATTTAAAAGTGTGGTTTTACCCCCTAAAAAGCCCTAAAATGGTGCAATCATGAGTAATTTGTTCATGGTAAAAGTTCTTTGTCCGAGGTGCATTTGGTCAAAGTTTGGTTTGGTTCGCGCAACATATTCAGGCTGTATTCAAGTTCTTCGCGGGTCATATCCCGAGCAATAACAACAATGCGGGATTGTTGGCTTGTTCCTGCCCAATCTTGCAGAGGTACAGGGGGATCAAATAAATGTTGTACACCGTGAAAAACGAATGGTTTTTCAATATCTTCAAGATGCACAATGCCTTTAACGCGAAGAATATTGGGACCACGTAACATAACCAAGGTATCTAGCCAGTGATCAAAACGTGCCACGGAGATCGGCTCGTTCAAAACGATGGAAACGGACTCAATCCTGTCGTCATGTCGGAGTGTTGGTTTCACATTTTTCTGGGATGGTTGTAGACCTGAAATATTTTGCAAGGGATTAGGAGATTTGCTTGTCAACTTGGATGGCATCACCCAGTCCATTGCGTTTTTTTGTCCGCCACCTCGCCGCATCCCGCTGAGGTTCCATAATGAAACAGTGGGTAGTAGCCCTTTGACCGAGCGAAAAATATTAACTGTTGGATTAAGCCCACGTAAACGTGTCTCAAGTTCAGTTTTCTTAGCGTCTGGCATCAAATCTGTTTTGCTTAAAATTAGTAGATCTGCCATGGCGACTTGTGATACCGCTTCAAATTGTTGGTCGAGTGTGTTGGCTCCCGTGGCGGCATCCACTACGGTCACAACCCCATCCGTTCGAACAGTCTTGGCCAAGTAAAGATCAACCAAAAGCGTTTGAAGAATTGGCCCAGGATCGGCCAAACCCGTTGTCTCGATCACCACGCGATCAAATTGAAGCAGGCCGGCATTTTTTCGGTTAACCAAGTCTTGTACAGTACGCGATAGGTCACCGCGAATTGAACAACACAGGCAGCCCGATTGCATGAGAACGATTTCTTCGTCAACCGTTTCAATCAAACTGTGGTCAAGCCCAGCCTCTCCAAACTCGTTTACAATTACAGCGATCTTTGGTCCACTCTTGTCAGATAAGATTGCGTTTAAAAGTGTTGTTTTTCCCGCACCCAAAAAGCCTGTCAACACTGTGACGGGTATACGCGTTTCTGTGGATGACGATAACATTGTCTTGATAGCCTTATGGAAAAAAATGTTATGTTATTACATAACAATTTAACCTAAAATGCAAGGGATTTTACAATCAAGCCCTTCCACAGTAACGACATCGTAAATCCTTTGTTTCGTAAAGTTAGAGCGCAGCCTTTTCACAAAAGCTGCACTTTATTTTAATGCAAATCTTATCGTTTCCAACCAAACATGAAATGTTTGCAGCGATCATAAACAATTTGTAAGCGCTTTGGACAGGTTGCGGATCAGCTCTGGGTATAGCTTTGCCCCTGGTTGCAACCCGGCACCTAATGGATCAAGGATACCGGTCTTCGCCTCTGATCCATCCATGACTGTTGCAACAAGACCAGGATTAAATTGTGGTTCTGCAAGCACGCAGTCGATGCCTTCATTCGAAATACGCACCTGAATTTCTTGAATACGTGCCGGGCTTGGGTCAGAGGCATCGGCAATGGAAATAGCTCCTGATGCTGGGAAATCGAAGTCGTTTTCAAAATACTGATATGCATCATGGAATACGATAAAATTCATTCCGCGTACAGGCTCGAGGGTTGCGTTCACTTCTGCAATTAATGCGTCGATCTCCGTTTGCCCAGCAGCCGCATTGGAAAAATAGATCCCAGCGTTTTTTGGGTCTGCAGCAGATAGCTTGCTAGCAATCACATTAAGCCACGTTTTAGCATTTTGTGGAGAAAGCCATGCATGTGGGTCATGTGCACCATGATCATCGTG
>DLZA01000280.1:4126-4542 GCA_003447515.1 Paracoccaceae bacterium | reverse complement strand
AGTGAACCACTACCGGCTGACGCCGGTAGCATCATTTAGAGGAATGTAGTTCCAAATACTGCGTGATGATATCGTCAGTGACATTTCCAGAGGTGGTTGAGAAATAACCTCTGGCCCAAAAGCGTCTTCCCCAGTAGCGCTTGCGCAACTCAGGGAACTCCATCTGGATCCGTCGCGACGAGCGACCTTTGATGCGCTGCATGACGTTGGACAGGGCCAGCTTTGGCGGTATCGACAAGAACATATGCACATGGTCTCGGCCCAGCACACCTTGCACGATATGGCCCCCCATTTCTGCGCAAGTTTGCACGATAATTTCACGGATCAGTTCACGCATAGGACCCTGCAAAACCTTGTAGCGATATTTTGTGACCCACACGACGTGAAATCTGTGGTAAAATCGCGTGTGCGCAGCT
>DLZA01000280.1:2497-3815 GCA_003447515.1 Paracoccaceae bacterium | reverse complement strand
TGGTAAAATCGCGTGTGCGCAGCTGATGAATAACGCATGATCTTCTCTCCTGAATTTTAAAACCATACCGCCAAAGCGGGTTTCAAAATTCAGGAGGGTTCTCATTAGTTTGACAGCGTCAAAAGATGAGTTCTAGACCGAGTAGCCTCAAGCGGTTATGGCTATATGTGAGGTGGAAAAAACGTTGATGAAATCTGAGGGTCTCAAAACGCCGAAGCCAAATAGTGCCCTTGTTATCGGTGGCGGCATTATTGGGTTGGCAACAGCATATTCGCTCTGTTGCCGCGGCTTACAAGTCACACTTCTGGACGAAGGCCCTGTCGATCAACGCGCATCTTCTGCTACTGCTGGTATCATAGGTGGCTCCAGTGTCATCCCTTGGGCTCATTCTAAACTTTGGGCCCGCCTGCCCAAGCATCTTTTGAACCGCGAGGGTCCTTTGAGAGCCGCTAAACCATTGCCCAAAAACCTGATGAGCTTCTTCATGTGCGGTTTGTGGGCTGGTTGCACAGAGGCGCGCGCTGCTAGTGCATCTGGGCTAGCAAATCTTGGTTTGCGTGGCTGGGATTCATGGCAAGAACTATTGTGTGACCTTCCTGATGCACGCAATTTATTTGTTCAGAACGGATGTTTATTCTATTACGTGTCCGTAGAAGATGCCATTGCAGATTCAAGCAGTAATGCTATTAGACGTAGCTTTGGCATGGATCTGAAGGAATTAGACGCCGCGAACATGCGGACACTCCTGCCATCATCAACGCGGCCTGCGGCAGCAGGTGTCGCCGTCAATTCAGCGGGACATGTTGTGGACCCCATCAGCCTACAGGAAAAGCTGCAAAAAGCTATTTTGGAAAGCGGCGCGAAGTTGATTAAGCAACACGTCAATAATTTTGAGTTTGTGGAAAGCAAGGTTGTCTCTGTGGCTACTGACAAAGGCTGCTATGAAGCCGATACATTTATTCTCTGCGCAGGTTGCAGGAGTTCGGTGCTGGCCGCACAGCTGGGCCATCGTACACAGATGATCCCTGCTTGGGGTGCATCTGTGACGTTCAGAAACTCAAAGGTGGATCTAAGAATACCTTTTTTAATTTTGAGCGATGGAATTGCGGTAACGCCTGCATCTGCGGGTCTGCGTATTTCAGGATTGCTTCAAGTGGGTGGTGCTGGAAACGCAAAAGCTATGATCGCGGCTCTGATTGACCACGCGAAGCGACTTTTTGGTGATTTCGAGTATACCGACATTGTCACTTTTGCGGGGGCCAGACCTCTAAGCGCTGACTCACTTGCGTTTCTTGGAGCTGATCCAGCACATGACAAC
>DLZA01000280.1:1384-2194 GCA_003447515.1 Paracoccaceae bacterium | reverse complement strand
GGAGCTGATCCAGCACATGACAACCTCTACCATAATTACGGACATGGCCATTGGGGGCTTACGCAAGCCGCGATATCAGCTCAGATAATCGGTGATCTTGTTCAAGGGCTTGATCCAAAAATTGACATAAGTGCCTATAGACCACATCGCAACTGAGACCGTGATCTAAACTGCGAATTCACGGATCACCTGCCCTGCGTTGATCGGCATTCGTGTTCCGTCACGCATCGAGAATTTACCATTGACTAACACATGGCAAATCCCGGACGCATAGCGCCGCGGGTTTTTTGCTGTTGCATTGCTAGCTATATTAATCGGATCAAAGACACATATATCCGCATGATAGCCAACCTTGAGATGCCCACGCCCCTTTAAACCAAGCCGTGCTGCTGGCACGGACGTCAGCTTAGCCAAACCGTCAGCAAGAGATAGGACACCACGATCACGCACATAGTGCTGTAAGAACCGCGCAGCCCAACCGTAGCCGGTGAGCGACCCCAGATGATCTTTTAGAACACCTTCATTTGCCGTGGCGACCGTGTCAGAAATCACGGCGCACTCACTTTGGCTCAAACAAAGATCAACATCCGCATCACGAAATGATCGGGACGCCCACATGCAAGACATTAGGTCCTGTCCCTCTTCGAGCAGAATATCGAGAACCGCGTCATAGGGGTGACAATTGCGCATACGGCCAATTTCGGCAAAATCCATTCCGACGATATCTTTGTTGTGTGTCGCATTCAAAAGTACGATATCAGACCACTTTTCAGCCTTAACGATTAGCCACATCGGTTGCGGGTTAGCTAT
>DLZA01000280.1:0-1057 GCA_003447515.1 Paracoccaceae bacterium | reverse complement strand
ATTTTTTTGCGTAATTCTGTATTATCGAGCCTCTCGAGGACATCATCAATGCTGCCTGCTTGTGCCCATTTGGGCAGGATCGCAGCCATTAATGTGTTGTTCCAATCATGCGGGATAACGTCGAATGCAATGTCTGTATCGTGTTGGCGCGCAATCTCGATCATTTCTAACGTATGCTCCATTGCATAGTCAGGCGCCCCAAATTTTGGTTGGATATGGCTGATTTGTAACTTGGCGCCTGATTGACGCGCCGTGGCAATAGCTTCTGCAAATCCTAAGTCGTAGTGCGTGTCCCGATTGCGCACATGCGTGGCGTAGAGGCGCTTATATTTTGCTGCGACTTCACACAGCGGAACCAGATGTTCGGGTGCGGCAAGGATGCCGGGGAAATACTCTAGACCAGTAGAAAAGCCACCCGCGCCCTCGTCCATACATTTATCAACCAGCTTGGCCATCGTGGCGACGTCATCTGGTTCGCCAGCGTGTAGGTCTCCACCAACGATAGCTCGATGAATGGTACCGTGACCAACAAAGGCCATCACGTTTACGCCCAATTCTGTGGAGTCAAGCACATCGAGATAATCACCAAAACCAAGCCAGGTTTCATGCTTGGCTGCAGCCGTAAACCAAGGGGCTACGCGGCGAATATCGTCCTTTGAGTTCACTGGCGCACAGCTTGCACCGCATTGACCAATCACTTCAGTTGTGACGCCTTGATGCACCTGACTTTCAGCACGCCCATCGGCGATCAGAGTGAAATCTGAATGCGTGTGCATGTCTATGAAGCCTGGCGAGACCGCAAGGCCAGCCACATTTACGACCTGCCCAGCTTCGTAAAGATTAAGCCTGCCATCTGGTTCGACCGCTACAATGACCCCGTCCTTTATAGCAACATCGCCAGTAAAGCTTTCTGCACCAGTGCCATCGAACACTCTACCACCTTTCAGAATGAGATCATACATACATGTAATCCTTATAGTGCTGGACCATAGGTCCAATTTGGCAAGAAAACTGATAATGGAATGCCCCCATTCGGTGGTCCATGATAAATGTTAAT
>DLZA01000178.1:2419-4489 GCA_003447515.1 Paracoccaceae bacterium | reverse complement strand
ATGACTGAGCCAAGGATCATGATGCTGGGACTTACGGCTTGTTTCCTGTCTTTTCTATCGGAGCTTCCAGCAATTGCCGCTGGCGTATCAATCGCAGGCGAAACCGGAGATGTACTCAATGGTCGGGCAGGGGCGTTATTCATTTGGCGTGTATTTTTTGGCCTTTTGCTACTCTACTCAATTGCCGCTCTTTCCCATTTGATCTTAAAGCCCTTTAAAGGGCAGGGCAGTTGGCAAACTGCACGTTTATCAGTCGTGTGGGCAGCATTGGTGGCCACCCCGATGGTCCTGATTAGCGGACTTCTGAAGGTGTTTGCCAGCCAGCCCATTTTTTTAATCGCAACTTTACTCACAACAATGCTTTTTTTCTGGCAGTGGGTCTATTGCATATCGCATTCAGAGTATCCGCGCACAATAAAAAGTAAATAAGGCTCATCTGGAAAAAGAGATTACATTGGCAAAAGTTGATATAAGTTTTGAAGAAAAAGTAGGTATTTATTCACAAAAACAACTTGTTATTAAAATATTTTAAGCACACTAGTATGAACTTATCGGCCCTTTTTTGAAATTTAAGCCTAAAGATTTAACTCTGGAGATATGATTGGATGACCCCACAGCGACTATCTGATTTTTTCCCACTTGCGTTACAATCGTTGACCAAACCACGAGTGGGGTTGCGAACAATTTTGTCCATTCAATCGCAACGTTCTGATCTGATCAATGCGGGTTGGCTTGTCATCATTTTAAATTTAATTCTAACCGCATCCCTCACACTCTTTGGTCCAATACCGCCAGAAAGCCCGTCAACAGTCCCACTTGCGACTAGCGCCATCATGCAAGCATTAAGTCTATTTGGCGGGGCCTTCATAATACATCGTGTAGGTGGATTTTTTGGTGGTACAGGGAACTTCGACGGTAGTCTAAAGCTAATAATTTGGGTAAACTTTATCCTTTTTTTGATGCAATTACCTATCCTTCTTTTCTCTTTTTTGGGACAAGAAATTGTTGCGCTCGCTATGATACTAGTACTTGTAGTTGCCATCACCCAGCTTACAGCAACAATAATGGAATTACATGACTTTACAGAAGTGTTGCCCGTGCTATTTGGAATTCTAGGATGTTCGGTCGTATTTGGCATCGCGCTCCTATTTGTGCTCGGTCTTTTGGGCGTAAATTCACCCACAAATGTGTAGGCTTGATCTTGATGTATGATATCCAAAAAATTCGTGCCGATTTTCCCATCTTATCTCGCGAAGTGAATGGCAAACCGCTAATATATCTTGATAATGGAGCATCTGCCCAAAAGCCGCAGGCGGTAATCGACGCTACTACACAGGCCTATGCCAAAGAATATGCTAACGTGCACCGTGGTCTTCATTATCTTTCCAACCTCGCAACAGAAAAGTACGAAGCTGTGCGTTGCAAAATTCAAACTTTTTTAAATGCAGCCCATCAGGATGAGATAATCTTCAACTCCGGTACCACTGAAGGTATCAACATGGTTTCCTATGGTTGGGGCATTCCAAACTTAAAATCAGGAGATGAAATAATTCTCTCAGTCATGGAGCATCACGCTAATATAATTCCCTGGCATTTCCTAAGTGAAAGAATGGGAGTTGCGCTTAAGTGGGTTGATACCGACATGAACGGTGATTTGGATCCACAAGCTATAATTGATGCAATGTCTGATAAAACGAAGCTAATCGCAATCACTCACATGTCAAATGTCCTTGGCACTGTCGTAGATGTTAAAACAATTTGTACTGCTGCACATGCGCGTGGAGTACGTGTGATGGTAGACGGTTCTCAGGCTTCTGTGCACATGCCTGTGGATGTTCAAGACATTGGTGCAGATTTTTATGCGCTCACGGGCCACAAATTATATGGTCCGTCCTCATCCGGTGCCATCTACGTAAAACGGGATGCTATGGCCGAGATGGATCCGTTTATTGGCGGCGGTGATATGATACGCAAGGTGAGCAAAAACGCGATCACTTATAACGATCCACCCCATAAATTTGAAGCAGGGACCCCTGGAATCGTTCAAATAATTGGTCTTGGCGTAGCGCT
>DLZA01000178.1:0-2081 GCA_003447515.1 Paracoccaceae bacterium | reverse complement strand
GATTACATGATGGATCTTGGGATGAAGAACATAGCTGCTCACGAACGGCAATTACGCGATTATGCGCAAAATAAACTGTCAAGACTCAACTGGTTGAACATCCAAGGTAACTCAGAATCTAAAGGAGCAATCTTTTCGTTCACGCTCGACGGTACAGCCCACGCACATGATATCTCTACTATAGTCGACCAACGCGGTATCGCTGTCCGAGCCGGGCATCACTGTGCCCAGCCACTGATGGAGCACATGGGCGTAACAGCCACATGTCGTGCTTCTTTTGGCCTTTATAACACCACAGAGGAAGTAGATAGACTGGCAGACGCATTAGAATTCTGCCACGATTTGTTTGGATAGCACCCGATAACATTTTTATAAATACTAACGTGAAAGAAATTAGGAAGTCGCTTTTCCTCTCTATTTTCGTTGCATGACTAAATTTCTAACGTTATGTCATAAAAATTATTTTATCTAACGTTTGATCCCGACATGGCGCGCAGGCCCACCTTAAAAGACATATCAGAACTTGCAGGTGTGTCAGAAATGACAGCAAGCCGCGTGCTGCGTGGCAAAGGCGAAGCTTCTCCGGTCACTCGTGACCGAGTTTTGGAGGCCGCGCAAAAAGTCGGTTATGTTCCCAACCGCATTGCTGGTAGCTTATCGTCAAAGTCCGTGGACCTTGTGGGTGTCGTTGTCCCATCAATCAGCAGCTTTGTATTCGCAGAGGTCCTTACAGGCCTTTCAAACATTTTAAAAACTACCGCTATGCAACCAGTATTCGGAGTATCCGACTATGACCTGAAAACCGAAGAAGCAGTAATACGCGAAATGCTATCATGGCAACCTAAAGGTCTTGTTGTAGCTGGGTTAGAACACACTGACACAGCAAGAAAGATGATGGAAAATGCTGGAATTCCGATCGTCGAGATTATGGACGTTGATGGCGATCCCGTTGATTTAGCAGTTGGCGTATCTCACCGCCGAGCAGGTTATGAAACTGGCAAAGCAATACTCGCACGCGGATATAAAAATCTTGGCTTTATTGGCACTAAATACCCACTCGATCATCGTGCTGCAAAACGATTTGAAGGATTTCAACAAGCATTATCAGAGGCAGGTGTAACACTTGCTGACCAAGAGTTTTTCTCTGGCGGCTCCACACTTCTACTGGGTCGTGAGCTCACGGAAAAGTTGCTCAGACGCTCTCCAAAAATAGAAATGATCTATTACTCATCTGACACCATGTCCTGTGGAGGACTAATGCATTGCGTTATGAATGGTATTTCTGTGCCTGATCAGCTTGCAATAGCGGGGTTCAACGGGTTAGACCTACGTTATGGAATGCCAATGCTAACGGCAACAATGAATGCATATCGTTTTGAAATTGGTAAAAAGGCTGCACAACTGATTTTAGAACATGAACAATCTGATTACCGTGCCGTTCGCCAAGTAGTAGAGTTTAAACCAGATATCGAGTACGGCGATACGCTTTAATGCATTGGATCTTCCATCCCCTTTAACGTGATTTTTGTACCTCATTTGTTTTGCAACAAAACCTTGCAAATAAGTGTATGGAAATTGTCCGCTTTAGTTGACTGATGCCAAAATTTCCTGGCAGTCAGACTAAAGTCTAAATAATTTTGTATCCGATTACGTATAAAACTACAAAACGCACAACCAAGTTAATTGTGATAGATCTGAATAGATACAGAGTACCAACTTGTCTGCGATCAACACGAATCCCGTACTTCGTTTGAGTGCGAAACATCTAGCGGGCGCCATTAAAAAGTAAAAACCGAGTACCGCCTACAACCGATGCAGCAGTTCCCAAAAGGGAGGGCAAAACAAGGAAGGCGCCCCACATACGGGACGCCTCTTTACTTGGGTGAAATCCAAAAATTTAATTAGCAGGAGTAGTACATGCCAAACTCAACAGGGTGTGGAGTGTGCTCGTAAGTGTAAACTTCTTCCCATTTCAACTCCATGTAGCCTTCAATCTGGTCGCGCGTGAAAACACCACCTTCCAATAAAAAATCCATATCTTTTTCAAGCTCGTCAAGCGCTTCGCGCAAGGATGCACAAAC
>DLZA01000259.1:1010-4793 GCA_003447515.1 Paracoccaceae bacterium | reverse complement strand
ACATTGTTTCAATTATGTCGGTTACACTTAGTCAGAGGTCAATTTCTAAAATTCCACCGGGATCAGCTGCTCGGGATTGGCAGAGAATCAGACTGGTTTTACGCTGTTCATTGGACAACACAAAGTCACGGTGCTCTACTTTTCCATTTACTAAGCCGCATTTGCAAACTCCACAAATGCCGTCAGAACATTTTACGTGTACCTGAATACCTGCCTCTTGTAGAATATCGGTAGGTGTGCGATCCGCCGGAATTTTAAAGCTGCGTTTTGATTTAACCAACTTAAGCGTGAATGCGTGGTTTTCGTACTCAGGTTGTTCAGGGACTGAAAAGTATTCCATGTGGCGGCTGTCTTCTGGAAAACCTTTTCTCTCCGCTGTTTCGAGGACACTATTCATGTAGCCGGCCGGCCCACAGAAATAAACATGCGCGCCCTCACTGTAAATAAGAATTTTAGACAGATTTGCGCGAGATCCTTGATCCGAGTAATGCATCGATACCTTGCTCGACCAAGGTTGATTTCGCAGAATTGTGTCAAAGGATGCTTGGTCTGCATTGGATGCAGAATAATGTAACTCAAAATCGGCGCCTATGGCATGCAGGCGATGGGCCATCGCCACCATGGGTGTAATCCCGATCCCACCACCCATTAAGAATGTCTTCCTAGCTTCTTCGTTCAACGAGAAGTGATTGATGGGTTGGGAAATGAACACCATACGGCCTTGTTCAAAAATACGTGACATGAGCAGTGAGCCGCCACGTCCTTCGTCTTCGCGCAAAACAGCGATTTGGTATTTAGATTGGTCTGCAGGGTTATGTGACATCGAATATTGTCGGAAGAATCCTGGTGCAACAAGTACGTCAATATGGCTACCAGCCGTGGATGGTGGCATGAGGCTACCGTCTGGATGTGAAAATTCGTACAGTGTTACAAGTTCAGAAAGTTTTTCGACTTTGCTGAGTTTTACATGCATTACAGGGGCGTCTTTGGGGGTTTGGTTCGCGTAGACGTGTTCGGGTGGTTGACCTACCGCGCGACGGCGCTTGTGCTCGTCTGCGGGGATCATCTCCTGGTAGGCTTGGATTGCCGCTTCACGATCCATCGGGAACGGCCAAGGGTAGGGTGGTGGTAAAAGATTTGCAGGATATACTGCGAGAGTTTGGTTTTCGAATTTTAGATCCAGATCGCAGGATAGTTCGCGATAGCTTGGTTCCTTTTGAGGCGTGGTGTACGGGCCCTCATTAACCATTTCGAGGTCCCACCACCATCGTTTGACAGGGTTGATTGAGCCGTTACCTAAGCTATCGTCTAGTTTTGCCAGTGCTTTGGCAGCGAAAGGCAGGTTTGATGCTGCCCAACGGAAGGGAGCTTCGGAAAATAGACCTTCCAGGTTCCAAGGACAGGTTTTCATGCAGCGTCCGCACATGGCTCCGCCCTCCGTTGTTATACGGTAGGTGGTGCATTTCTGGCTATCAGATTTCCAAATTTCATAACCGTTGAACATCAGTTTTGGGCCAGCGGTGATCGCACCCGAAGGACATTCGCGAGCACACTTGTTGCAGTTCTCGCAGAAATTCTGAAGTCCAAAATCGATGGGTTTGTCATGGATCATCGGCATAGACGTGGTTATGGTGCCTGATTTGAGACGTGGGCCGAGGAAAGGGTTAAGGATCACTTCGCCAATGCGAGACACCTCGCCAAGGCCCGACAAAAGCATAAGAGGAGGCTGTACAACTTCTGACCCCATTACCGTGTGAACATTTGCAGTGTACCCCAAATTGCGAATTTGTTGAGCTAATATTCCGCCAAGCAATGAAAAGCGCAAATAGGCGCGCATGGATTGCGCACAGGCAATCCAGTCATCACCGGAGGCGCCCTCCATTGTTTCGTGGCCCTGATCGATCACAACAGATATGGCATTGTCGTGGTAAGGCTCCAATTCTGCGCCTGTTGCATCATGCGAATAATAGCACCAGTCAGGACAGGCAGAGAGACCAACCGCATCACAGCCTAAGAAGTAAGCCGTTGCTTTGAGATTAGCAGCATTTTGCACAGGATCAGATACGGTTGAGTGAATTTCATTTGCTTTGCCACCATCTTGCAGTAACACAAAGGCACCAAGCGCTGGACGGAACGCAAAGGCGGCGGCTGATTTCCGCACATAATTCCCGTTTTTTCCTGCTTCTTGAGTTTTTTGTCCAAGATCCCCAAATAACGTCCTTGCGAACATATCGGCGCGTTTCGGCACGCGGGCCACATTAGGTCGGTCAATATATGTGGTTGGATCATTCACCCGTTTTAATTTCTCGTAGGGATGAGGACCATCAACGAAATTGCGCTTTGCATAAGGGTCGCGGGTCCGCCTGGATTTTGCATGTTTTCCTGTACCATATTTATATGAGTATAACGGTGGTTGTTTTTTCGCGAGTGCTTGGTCAGGTGCAAGCTCAAGTTTTGTAGTGATGACTGAAAGCCCATATCGTGTGCCGAGGATTGGGTTCGTAGCAATTCCGTTTCTTATCTGATTCAGGCCAGCCGATACAGACGCACGCGTCATATCAATATCGGATGCAGACGTGGAATGCGCACGGGCATCATAACCAAGTGAACGGATATACGCTGCGAGTATGCTGGCTGTCTCAGAGGCGCGAAGGGCTGCGCGGTGGACTTGGGCGTTTTGAATCCAATCTGTGCCTGGTTCTGTTGCATTTGGGTCGCGTGGGTATTCGTAAAGGAATACGATTGCATCTGTATGATGCTTGCAGGTGACAGCAGGTGTAGCCATTGCCTCACGTAGGCCTGCCAAGATAATTTCTATACCTGAGGCTAATGTTTTAACTTGTTTGGTTCGAAGTGTATCCCGAAGACGATCTACATCAGGGTTTGTAAAAGGCGTATCAAGCCACATGTTTGGTGTGATTTTAGTTGTACCAATCATCGATGCATCGCAGTAATATCCGAATGCTTTCAGATGTTCCGTCCGTTCTTTTGCATCCGATGGGATTGTTGCAATCTCTGTTTTGATTGTGCCGTTGCGGATCACGTCCATCATTGTTTGATATTCGCCCATTGCATTGATAATGGAGACGGGATTATCGCTTTTAAAATTCACTTGAGCTTCAGCATTTAGTGCGTTTAAATCTGGTTCCTGCTCTGTGCGCTTCAGACGTTCAAGTGGATACGGACCAAGGTGTGGTGAACGGTTTTTATAAGAAAATAATTTGGTCATATTAAACCCCTGTGGCTTTGGCCTGCCTTGAAGCTATTAATTTTTTAAGAATGTTAGACAATTGGAGTTGTTCAGACCCACTAAGCATTGCGCTGACATTTTCGCGCGTCTCGTGTGCGAGTGGCAGAGAACGCCGCAATAGACCTTGGCCTTTGGATGTCAGTGCGACTGCTGTGTACCGTTTGTCGGTGCCATTTGCAGTGCGGTATAGTAAACCATTATGTTGCATTTGTTTCAGTGTACGAGAAACAGCAGGCCGGATAATGCCGATGTAATCTGCAATTGCAGATGGCATTAAAATCTTTTGCTCTCCGACTGCTACAAGCACGCACCACATTTGACGTGTAAGGCCCAATTTTGACAGAAGTTCTTCAAACTGAGCATTGTTCGTTCGAGCTGCAATTGTTAGCTGATAGCCGATGCCAGTGTGAAGGTCATACGGATCATTCATAGTTAACAGTGGTAACTATAGGGCTTCTTAAGTCAAGCCGTCAAAACTGTTGACTAGCAATTTATAGTGTAAACGATTAGTCAGAAAGTACAGTAAAAGGGTT
>DLZA01000259.1:0-657 GCA_003447515.1 Paracoccaceae bacterium | reverse complement strand
GTAAAGGGGTTGGTTTTTGACAAGGATGGGACACTGTTTCACTACACTGCTACGTGGGCCAAATGGTTGGATCTTGTTTTAACAGAATTGTCTGAGGGTGACACTGAAAAAGCTCGCAAACTGGCTTCGGCAGTTGGATATAATCTAGATGAACGCAAATTTCTCGCGAGTAGCCTGGTTGTTGGTGCTTCTGCTAGCGAGATAAATCAGGCCTGGACCGACTTATTGCCAAACCATACTTTTGAAGATGTGGATGCCGTGTCTGTTAAGTATCTGGAAAGCCTACCTTCTCTGCCTGTCTGTGATTTAAAATTGTTGTTTGGTGGAATTAAATCCACTGGAATGAAGCTTGGTATTGTAACAAATGACTATGAAGCGGGAGCGGTTCAACAATTGAAAGGTGAGGGTATTTTTGAGTTATTTGATTTTGTTGCTGGTTTTGACAGTGGGCACGGTGCAAAACCTTCAGCAGATCCGTTATTAGCTTTTGGTAAATCAGTTGACTTGCCTATGCAAAATTTAGCGATGGTGGGTGATAGTACACACGATCTTAGTGCAGGGCGCGCAGCGGGTATTGGCATTAACATTGGCGTTTTAACAGGTCCGGCAACGGCTGCAGATCTTGCGCCTTTTGCGGATTTGATCCTAAATGATATC
>DLZA01000315.1 GCA_003447515.1 Paracoccaceae bacterium | reverse complement strand
ACGATTTCAAAAACCAGGTAAGAGGCTATCATCAGTTAAAGGAACCGGTACCGTACGCATATCATATGCAATTGGAAATATTACCCCCTTGTATATGATGTTTGGCCACGCAAATAAAATGTAAACATTGTGGTCAGCATTGTTTCACACCATGCAGGCCCTTTAAGATACCGAACCAGACATAGCAAAAAACCGCTACACCTAATACGCAGTCAATGAGGCAGTCACACACACTCAATCACGCGCACGTATTAGTTCCAAGCACCTCGATCAGGTGATCAAAGATAACATTCAACGCAACATGCGAACACTCGGTATTGATCTATCCACTACTGAGAACAGTGCACACAAACTGAGTTGCCACCCATTCGGGCTTATGCGAAGTTATTATTATGGAAATCATCACGACTATATCCGAACTCGAAGCACTCTATGACAATGCATCTCCTGCCTCCCTCGACAAAGTCACTCCAGTCATCACACCAATGTACCGAACTTGGATCGAGGCCTCTCGATTTTGCATTCTCTCCACCGTTGGGACCGAAGGGACAGATGCCACACCGCGCGGTGATGACGGCCCAGTAGTCCGTATCACAGACTCCAAAACGCTCTTGATGCCAGACTGGCGCGGCAATAACCGCCTCGACAATTTACGCAACATCGTAATCGATCCCCGAATCTCACTAATGTTTATGATTCCAGGCAATTGCAACTTAGTCCGCATAAACGGCACAGCCAAACTAACTGCAGATCCCGAGCTTTGCGCTAGCTTTGCAAAGAAAGACATTCATCCCAAGATCGTTATCGTCATTACGGTTGATGAACTATATTTTCAATGCGCTAAAGCTATCATGCGATCAGGCCTTTGGAATGGCACAGATGATACACTCAACATTCCGACAGCGGGCGATTTGATCAAAGAAATACAGAAAAATTTCGACGGCGAGACTTACGACAATTCCTATTTAGATCACGCGAGCCAAACGATATGGGGATAAACCCAGCATTTTTATTCACCTGGGTCCTGTATGATGTCAAAGATGCTTTGCTTAAGCATGGCGTCTTTCTTGAAACAGTTGGCCGTCAGAAAATGAGTATAGCCCTGAACAGGCTCTAAACAAACATCTGCTGCTAAACTGAAACACCCGATGGATCGCCGTCAAACCGCCCGATCTCATCAGCGAGATCCGAAGAACTAGTTGACTTTAAAGCGCATAGGTTGGGATCGATGCAACTTCTTGACCACCGATTGAACTCTACCCAGCGTTTAAATGCAAGATAGTGTTATCTAGGATAAGGCGACTAGTTAGGTTTAAATATCTGACCAAATCATTTGAATGGGGATTTCACACTCCACTAAGAATGTTCGTCAATGCGCCTCGGCCCAGTTTGCACCTTGTCCAGCATCGACAATCAACGGCACGTCAATCTGCACAGCAGGCTTCGCTGCACCTTCCATTACGCATTTCGCCACCGAAATGGTCTCATCAACCGCTTCTTTTGACACCTCGAACAGTAGCTCATCATGAACTTGTAACAACATCCGCGCGGGCAAATGCGTAATTGCATTGGGCATACGGATCATTGCACGACGAATAATATCCGCCGCAGTACCCTGGATTGGCGCATTGATCGCAGCCCGCTTCGAAAAGCCTGCCTGCGGTCCTTTTGCACCTATATTTGGCGTATGGATTTTGCGCCCAAACAGCGTTTGCACAAAACCGTGTTCCTTCGCAAACGCCACGGTATCATCCATGTAGGTTCGGATTCCAGGGAACCGCTCAAAGTACCGATCAATAAATCCCTGTGCATCCTTGCGCGGGATGCGTAAATTACGCGCCAAACCAAATCCGGAAATCCCATAAATCACACCAAAGTTTATCGCTTTAGCCTGCCTTCGAACGTCAGGCGTCATCTCATCCAGCGGCACATTAAACATCTCTGACGCAGTCAGTGCATGAATATCGATCTTGTTAGCAAAGGCTTGCCGCAATTCGGGTATTTTCGCAATATGCGCCAAAATTCGCAATTCAATCTGGCTGTAATCAAGTGCAACTAGCACATTTCCCTTTTCCGCTACAAAAGCCTCACGGATCTTGCGGCCTTCTTCGGTGCGGATTGGAATGTTCTGCAAATTCGGATCAGTGGAAGCTAAACGCCCCGTCGAGGCTCCCGCAATGTTGTAAGACGTATGCACCCGCCCCGTCTCAGTATTAATGTGGTTCTGTAACGCATCTGTGTAGGTAGATTTCAGCTTTGACATCTGACGCCAATCCAGCACCCGCGCAGGCAATTCATTACCTTCTGCCGCCAAATCCTCCAAAATATCTACGCCCGTAGAATAAGCCCCTGTCTTACCCTTCTTGCCACCCTGCAAGCCCATCTCTTCAAATAAAATCTCCCCCAACTGCTTGGGTGAGCCAACATTGAACGACCTTCCCACCAGTTTATGTATCTCATCCTCCAAACCTACCATCTTTTGTGCAAAATTGTTAGACATGCGTGACAGCACATCGCGATCTACCATGATCCCATGCATCTCCATTGTCGCCAGAACAGGCACCAAAGGCCGTTCTAAGGTCTCATAAACTTTGGTAACCCTCGACGAATGCAACTGCGGCTTAAAAAGTTGCCACAAACGCAGCGTGAT
>DLZA01000156.1 GCA_003447515.1 Paracoccaceae bacterium | reverse complement strand
TTTTTTCTCCAGAGCCAACAACATAAAAAGTACTATACGATATCAAGATAGTGCATTATCCTAGATAATCATTCACAGCTGCGTATGCTTTTCTCGTCTACGGTTTAGCGCGATAAAACCACCTAGCATTCCCAGCCCGCCTCTAATTATATAGGCACCCTTCCCAATCACATTTGGTGCTACAAAAAATAACCAGCTGTAAATATAATCAGGGCGTCGAGGAACACCACAGTCCCTTGTATGTACTAAACGTAAACTTCTTCAGGTTGAGCGTTGCAGAAATGGCTGCAAAATTTTTATTCAGAAATTACAAAACCAAATCCACAAATTACAGCGCCCAAAGTGAGTTATGCAAAGCCACACAAGTCCGAACCCCACCATATACTTTTGAAAGCTGATCCAAATAATATTTGTTCATTTTGGAAAAACAGACCTTTATTGTAAAATTCAATTGCATTTTACGGCAAGTTTCTATTTGGGACGAATGAGACGGCACATGGGAGGGCTCAAACATGGCATGGTCACCAGACAAAACCGAAGTAAAAAGTTGGAACGAATGGGATCCATTGCGTCACGTCATCGTGGGTCGTGCTGATGATTGCCATATTCCACCGGAAGAACCCGCCTTGGACGCAAAAGTACCTGAAGATTCTGACATGCGTGGCCAGTGGGGTCGTCGCCCTCAAGAAACTGTGGATAAAGCAAATGAGCTACTCGATAACTTTGCATCTTTACTGGAAAAACGAGGAATCCGCGTAGATCGTCCAACACCTACAGATTTCTCACTGCCAGTGACCACACCTGATTTTCACACTGACAGCCAATTTGGTTGTATGCCGCCACGCGATGTACTTTTGACGGTTGGACATGAAATCCTAGAGGCAACGATGTCTTATCGTTGTCGCTGGTTCGAATACCTATGCTATCGCCCTCTCATGCAGCAGTATTGGGAAGAAGATTCCAACTTCCGCCACGAAGCCGCACCAAAGCCACGGCTCACCGATGCGGACTACCATCGTGATTATCTATCAGATAAAATTGGTAACGCACAGCGTCTGAAATGGGCCGAAGAAAAGTTCTTTGTGACAACTGAAGAAGAGCCACTTTTTGACGCGGCCGACGTACTACGATTTGGTAAAGATCTTGTGGTACAACACGGGTTCACCACGAACCTCAAGGGTATCGAATGGCTGCGCCGTCACTTCCCAGATCACCGCGTGCATACCGTCAATTTTCCGGGTGACCCATATCCGATCCACATCGATGCCACGTTCACACCACTGCGTCCAGGTTTAATCCTCAACAACCCACAGCGCCGCTTACCCGAAGAACAGCGCAAGATGTTCAACGACAACGGCTGGGACATCGTAGATGCAGCACAGCCAGCTCACAACGCACCACCACCGCTGTGTTATTCCTCAACTTGGCTGTCGATGAACGTTCTCGCACTGGACCCAAAAACTGTTTGTGTCGAAGCAACCGAAGTCTACCAGCAAGAACAATTCGACAAGCTTGGCCTTGAAGTAATCCCGGTCGAGCTTCGTGACGCCTACGCTTTTGGTGGTGGCTTGCACTGCTGCACAGCGGATGTTTACCGCGCAGGTGACTGCGAGGATTACTTTCCAAAGCAGTAAACGACTTTTTGGCACGCCTAAATTTGACCGAGTTGCCTCTGTAGCACCTCGAAGATACTACGCACGTCTTTTTCCTCCTGCAGCGTCACAACATCATGTGCTTAAACATCCTCTAAGCGTGATGGTTAAATCTATCGCCGTTATCTACGCAGAAACATGTCAGAGCAGTGAATTACGGCTAATAGCCAAACGTCATCGACGCCCACCAGCTTTCATAAAAGTGTTCACTTCCCTCTGGCAGTCGCTCAATCCAAACTGAATTTAGCAAAACACGGCTACCCTTTGGAAACGCCACAATTGCCATACCAGATCCATTGGTCAGTACTCGCGTTTGCCTCACACTATTTTGCTTAGTGAACACATTGATCGGATAGTTTGCCATCAACTTACCCCGCCACAACAATTGCACTGTCACAGACGCATCCCCATCGTATGGCGTGCCCTGCACAACCAATTCAAACGGCAACCCTGTGGCCTGATCAACACCGCCCTCACCCACTTGAACCAAAGTTTTTGCGTTGCGGGAGTAAATCTCAGATATCCCAACCTCGGGCATTCCATCCGCGCGATGTTTTTCCAACACGAAATGGAGCCCCTCTGCCTCTAAATAATTTGCCAATAAATCTGGTTTAGATTTCGTAAACGCTAGCGTATCTGGACGGGATTCATAAGAAAGCACCTGCAACCCCACCTTGGGCGTGGCGTCCATATAAGCTGGTCGGTCCCCCGCGCGACCTTTGTAAGGCTTGGACTGCCCATGCACCGTTGTCGTAAACATTTTGAACCGCTGCTGCACAAAAGGATATTCGGAACCACCGAAATCCTGTCCAACGCGCAGCTCAACGTTTACCGCACCACCGTTCACAATGTAATTTTCTGCCTCAAGCCAAAACTCATGCGCAGCCAATGGACCAACCATAAAAAATGCCATAAAAAGACTGAGGTACCTAATTTTGAGCACAGAA
>DLZA01000185.1 GCA_003447515.1 Paracoccaceae bacterium | reverse complement strand
TAAAACGTTTGGTGACAAGAGGTTTCAACGAGGTTGTATTGACGGGTGTGGACATCACGTCCTGGGGCGATGACTTGCCTGGGAGCCCTCCGCTTGGGGATCTTGTACAACGAATTTTGAAGTTGGTTCCTGATCTACCACGCTTGCGGATTTCTTCGATTGATTCCGTGGAAGCGGACCAATCGCTTGTCGATGCTATCGCAAGCGAACACCGTCTAATGCCACATCTACATTTATCTTTGCAGGCGGGGGATAACATGACCCTAAAGCGAATGAAACGCCGCCATTTGCGTGATGATGCCATTTCGTTTTGTGATGATATGCGCAAGGCTCGACCAGATATTGTTTACGGTGCGGATATCATTGTGGGCTTCCCAACTGAAACGGAAGAAATGTTTCAGAACTCGCTAAAATTAGTGGAGGAATGTGGACTAACGTGGTTGCATGTGTTTCCATTTTCGCCTCGTCAGGGCACGCCAGCAGCGCGGATGCCTTTGGTAGAGAAGACCGTTATCAAAGAACGGGCGAAACGGTTGCGTGAGCTGGGGGCCAAGCGCGTGGAAACCCATCTTGAAGCACAAGTGGGTAAGCAGCACTTTGTACTTATGGAGAACTCGCGCATGGGGCGAACAGAAGGGTTTGCGGAAGTACAATTTGAGGTGGATCAACCCGTTGGGCAGATTGTGCCAATTCTTATTTCTGGGCATACTTTAACCAACTTACGAGCTATTTAATTTTAGGAATGTAAATTACTCAGAACCGGGGCCGAAAGCCGCTCAGTAGTTAGTTTTTTATTTTGCCTTGATAAGGTTAACATCGTCATATTGCTTTAGTACGTTCTCCCAAAACATAACGTATTGTGTCTACTAGATCGAAAACTAATGAGACTGTGATTGTGGTGATTAAAACCCAAAAAATACGGGTAGCCCAAATGGGCAAAGATTCGCGTCGGATTAAACGCACTAAGTACCAAATTAATGGCCCCCAAAAGACCAAGTGCGGAAAACCCAGCAATTTTACATAGCCAAGCCATTTGAACAGATACATTACCGCGAAGCTGTTAAGCGTGTGGGTCATAAATATGATGCTCGCTGGCAGCCATGTCTCACGCCAGATAAACAATAATAGTGGTAGGAGAAATGCGCCGAATGCCATCCAGCTTAGCCAGATTTGCACCCATAGTGGCTGGGCAGCCATTGAATCGAGAAAGGACATGCTTAACTCCATCTTTATAGCCCCACTTAGCAGGACTTGACCCGCCGGCAAGAGCGGCATTGTGTGGGCACGTGATTGAGATATATTTGAACATTCAAGCGTGTGGAGATGCAATTATGTTACCTGTTCTGTATTCTTTCCGACGCTGCCCTTACGCTATGCGGGCGCGATTGGCTTTGGCTTCGGCTGGAATTGAGGTTGAGCTACGCGAAATTGTGTTGCGTGATAAACCGGGCGTGTTTTTAGATACGTCGCAAAAAGGGACTGTGCCTGTATTGGTTACAGATCAAGTGATCGAAGAAAGCATCGAGGTGATGGATTGGGCGTTGGAGCAATCGGATCCAGAAGGATTGCTATACGGCGGAAAGGTAGCGCGGAATTTGGTTGAGCGCTGTGAAACAGAGTTTAAGAGCCATTTGGATAGGTTCAAATACGCTACGCGCTATGAAGGTGTAGACCGTGAAAAGGAGCGTATTTTGTCATCGGTTTACCTACGAGAATTGGATAGTATTTTGGCCGATGGGGATTATCTTTTTGGTAATCAGATTGGATTTGCAGATATTGGCATTGCACCCTTTGTACGCCAGTTTGCAAATGTGGATAGGACATGGTTTGAGGCACAGGAGTGGGATTGTTTGTGCGGGTGGTTGCATCGATTTGTCACCAGTAAAAGATTTGCATCGGTTATGATAAAATATCCCAAGTGGGAAGAGGGCAATACTGTAACGATATTTCCATAAGCGGTTAAGCCATAGTAATGCATACGGCTGATCTGGGCTATCTTGAGTCTGCTTTTCTCACTTTCTCAGTAAGAAATATCCGTACCTGTTTATTGTTGTGAAAAATTTATGATGCGCATAAGTGAGTATTTTTCGACTTGACCATTATGGTTGACGTTCTGATACACGGATAGGCCAGGTTGTTTATTTGGTGTGTGGCAGGATCCTTCCTAGGAAAAACGTGCTGTGTTAGCGTTGATGCTTTAATTGAGTTGCTGATGAGCCGTGCCACATTATTTTCGCAAAAGTTTACTAGCATGACGTGGCTGTGGTGGCCTAGAATTGCGTTGCCGAGCATGGCAATGTTCGTTTTAAAATACCGATTTTGAAAGGCTAGGGGATGCACTGTAATCCTGCATTTCGTAAGGCAGATGACCAAAAAAATATTACATTTGTGCGTAAGCGTTCCTTTGGAATGCTTACAATCAACGCTGATGGAGGGCCCTTGATCAGCCATATTCCATTTCAATTATCTGAAGATGGCTCCTACGTGGAAGCGCATTTAATACGGTCCAATCCAATTTTACAATCATTACAGAACAGTTCTTTGGACGCGGCGATTGTTGTAAGTGGGGCTGATAGTTACATCTCGCCTGATTGGTACGGGATAAGTGACCAAGTGCCAACATGGAACTATGTGGCGGTGCACTTGCGTGGGCAGTTGCGGGTACTGCCACAAGAAGATCTACATGGTGTGTTAGAACGGTTGTCTTCGGGTATGGAAATGCGTTTAGCGCCGAAGCCTGCTTGGACGATGCAGAAGATGTCACATGAAATGATGAAAAAGATGATGCGGCTTATAGTGCCTATCGCCTTTGATGTGGGTGCGATTGAGGGCACGTGGAAACTCAGTCAAAATAAATCTGATTCAGCACGTCTAAGCGCCGTGGATGGTATGACTGTGGCAGACATGGGAGCTGAAATGGAGGCTTTGAACTCGCTGATGAAAGACCCTCCTTGTTAAATCAGAAGAAAATTATCAATTTTTTAATTGAATCGTGAAAGACATACATGATGTGGTTGACGATGGTGTACCAGTGCGCAAAATGATGGACAGCCAGCAGCTTAGCGGTGTTTTTTAGAAATTTAGGTATGTGTGATCGGTTCTGCATGGTTATGCGAAATAGAGCCTTAGGTCGATGAGCGTGGGGCAGGTTGGAGGAAGCATTATGAAACTACATTGGAATCCAGCGAGCCCGTTTGCGCGCAAATGCCTCGTTTGTGCGGCTGAAGCAGGCGTGGAAGTGGATCTGATTACGCGGAGCGGAACGGCTTTGATGACAAACAATATGCCTTTGGAGCACAACCCGCTTGGCAAGATCCCCGCGTTGGAACGCTCTGATGGTCCTGCGATTTATGATAGCCGTGTGATTACGCAGTATTTGGCAGCGCAAAGTGAATATGACCTTTATCCAGAGGTACGGATTTGGGAAGTGTTAACACTGGAGGCAACTGCAGATGGAATGATGGAGGCAGCCGTGCTGATGGTCTATGAGGGTCGCACGCGTCCAAAAAATAAGCAGTTTCCTGATTGGGTAGAGGCACAGTGGTCTAAGGTAGACCGTTCGCTCAACGCTTTGGAAGAACGTTGGATAAGCCATTTGTTAGGGCCGCTCGATGCCGCGCAAATTGCGGTTGGTTGTGCATTGGAGTATCTCGATTTCCGCCATGAAAATCGCGATTGGCGCTCTGGTCGCCCTCAGTTGGCGGCTTGGCAGGCAAATTTTGCAAAGCGTGAAAGTATGTCCAGCACAGTTCCTGAAAATCTTTAGGGAAATTATTCAGGAGCTAAAACTTTGCTATTAGCACTCCA
>DLZA01000071.1 GCA_003447515.1 Paracoccaceae bacterium | reverse complement strand
GTGAAGGGCTTTGGCGTTGGAGTGAAGTCATTGCGTATGGAATGTTGATTTTTTTGGGTTTGTGGCTGATCGGGTTTGGGCTGGTGCGTGGGAGTGTGCTGCAAGCATTTATCGGTGCAGCAATTACCGTTTTATTTGCTGTGCTGACATTCTGGGCAATATTAAGGGTGAAGATGTACAAACCACTAAAGCGATCCGGTGTCGTTGTGGTGAAGGAACGTGAGGTTGGTTATCTTTCTCCTGACGGTGGAGCATTGATATCGCTTGATGATTTAACAAAGCTAGAGATTATAGCAAGCAGTGTGGGCAGTGCAGAAGAAGTTGCGTTTTGGGTTCTGTCACATGCTGGCGCTCCGCTTTCGATCCCTGCCGATGCCAAGGGTAGTGAGTTGCTGTTCGATGCGTTTGCAGCACTTAAGGGTGTAGATTTTGAAGAAGCTGCCAGGGCTATGACCAGTAAGGAAAACGCGCGATTCTTAATCTGGGAAAAGCAACGATTACATTAGGCATTACGTGTTGTGATGACTTCATCTCTTGACACTCCGGATCCCCTGTTTCACGTCTGCGGTAGTTAAAAATTTTGGAGACATGTGATGTCTATTCCTCAATCGGGTGGTATTCCCCTCGAACACCACAATCAATTGGCCCAGTATCTAGCGGATGGGTGCAAACCAAAGAGCGATTGGCGCATTGGGACTGAGCACGAGAAATTTGGTTACGACAAGGCGGGCCTTAATCCACTTCCTTACAACGGTTTTTGTGGGATTAAAGCTATGCTTGAAGGTTTGCGAGAAGGATTTGGTTGGAGGCCTGTCGAAGAGGACGGTAACATCATTGGCCTGACCAAAGGTGGCGCTAATGTGTCACTTGAGCCTGGTGGGCAGTTGGAGCTGTCTGGTGCTCCGCTGGAGACAATTCATGAAACATGTGATGAAGTAAATTCGCATTTGAAAGAGGTGAAACATATCGCCGATAAGATTGGTGCAGGGTTTATAGGGCTCGGTGCAGCGCCGATTTGGACGCACGAGCAGATGCCGTTGATGCCTAAGGGGCGTTATAAGTTGATGGACCGCTACATGGGAAATGTGGGCACACATGGGACGCAGATGATGCGGCGCACGTGTACGGTTCAAGTAAACCTAGATTTTGGGTCTGAGGCAGATATGGTGCAAAAGTTCCGAGTGGCGTTGGCGTTACAGCCCGTTGCTACGGCCCTGTTTGCTAATTCACCTTTTTTTGATGGCAGAGAAAATAACCACAAAAGCTGGCGAAGCCGTATTTGGCGAAATCTGGATGACGCACGTACTGGGATGCTACCGTTTGTGTTTGAGGATGGCATGGGGTTTGAACGCTACGCGCAATATGCTCTGGATGTACCAATGTATTTTGTCTACCGGGATGGAAAATATATCGACGCATTAGGTATGTCGTTTCGAGATTTTATGAAGGGTGAGTTGCCGGCTCTGCCTGGTGAAATACCTTCAGAAAGTGATTGGGCGGATCATTTGACCACCTGCTTCCCTGAGGTGCGGATTAAGAAATTTATGGAGATGCGTGGCGCAGATGGTGGGCCTTGGCGACGACTGTGCGCTTTGCCCGCGTTTTGGGTTGGGTTGCTCTACGATCAAACGTCGCTGGATGCCGCTTGGGACGTTTGTAAAGACTGGAATGTAGAAACACGCGAAGCGTTTAGAGTCTCAGCTAGTACGGACGGCATGACTGCGGAGGTTGATGGCAAAAGAATGATGGATCTGGCACGAGAATGCATTGGGATCTCAAAAGCTGGTCTTTTGGCACGTGGTAAACAAGGTAATGGTGGGTTAGTTCCTGATGAAACGCATTTCTTGAACGCGTTGGAAGAAGTGGTGGAAACAGGTTCTTCGCCTGCGTGTGAGATGGTTCGAAAATACCGCAATGAATGGGGTGGTGACCTTTCAAAGATTTACGAGGAGTATTCGTATTGATCTTTTTGATCTCTCAAAGGTGCTTCGTTAAATTAGAATGCTGGTGATTATCACCATAAGACCGATCGTTGAGATGCAAACAGAGGCAAGATTGATAGGTACAAGGCGTTGGAGCTGTACTGTGACCTCACCGTTCTCCATGTCCTTTGAGCGAAGGACCATGGCGGTTTTTATACAATAGCCAAGGCCTGCGATGCCGACGGTAGTTATAATCGTACCAATGATGATGAGCCAATTCATGGAAGCCTCTTGTTTGTTTTTCTGGCGGTAGCATGATGTTGTACGCCGACCAAGCATTAAGTTGTCGCCATTTGATTAATTTATGTGCTGTTTGACTGCTCTGAAAAAAGTAAGGAAGTTAGTCGTTCGGAATAAGCTGTTTTAAGGGATCTGGTCCCTGTATTGGCGTTCATTGCCGTAATGGCGTTCGACACGATGTTCTGCCAATCTGTTGTTTGAAATTTGAAATAGCTGGAGCTGCCAATTATTGGTTAAAAAGGATTGGTGATGCGGTTCGCGAGAGGAACTGACGCCAGGCGGCTTTGTGCCGCAGTCTCATCGAAGTTTAGCCTGAGGATGCTCCGTTATTTTTGATTGTGATCTTGATGTTTTGCATACACCACAACTTTATGATGGACTTTGAGATGAGCTACATTTTGAGGCAATGTTTAAAGCTGGGTTTACCTAGAAAAGCGCTGTGCAGTCTCAAACCACTTTGTCGCATAACCGCGCAGGAGAGACTTGTAGCGTTTGCAACAGGGCGTTAGGCATTGGGCCTGAGATTCGAAACGCGTTATGGAGAACTGCTATGGAAGAAGTATTAGATGATGTACAAGGCTTTGGTCAAACTTCAGTAGCTGGTGAGGGATCCTACCGTGTTGCTGCGGGTGAATTGCGTGCATTTGTAGAGCGCTATGAGCGGCTAGAAGCCGAGAAGAAAGACATCGTAGAACAACAAAAAGAGGTGATGGCGGAAGCCAAGGGTCGTGGTTACGACGTCAAGGTGTTACGCAAAATTATGGCTTTGCGCAAACGTGAGCCTGCGGAGATTTCTGAGGAAGAAGCAGTTCTTGAAATTTA
>DLZA01000118.1 GCA_003447515.1 Paracoccaceae bacterium | reverse complement strand
GATTTAGAATCGGCCACTAAAATCAGTCATTCAGTGTGAATTTATGGGCCAGTCTTAGCGAAAAATCTTAATATAGTCCACCAGAAGAAAGCGAACCGAAGGTTGCATCTTTTGGGATAATTTTCTTTTTACCACTCGAGGTTACTACTTCAGTATCCTCTGGTCCAGAATACAGTTGCAGATCCTCTCCCATAGCAAAGCCACCGTCGATGACACTAGTTCCGGAGTCAGGTTCTTCCCCCTCACGAAAAAGCTCTGAAATTATATCGTCTCCAACAGCATCGTTTGGCAAAAGCGCACCTGTAATGCGGTCAAATTTCAAAAAATAGGCGTTCATCGGTACCTCAAAATCAGAGGAACCATAAAGCTCAATAGCTTTTTGCATAAAGCTATTGAACACCGGCCCACACATTCCGCCACCGGACGCACCACGTCCTAGAGGACTTGGGCGATCGTATCCCATATAACAACCTGCTACGATGTTGGGCGTAAAGCCAATGAACCAAACATCTTTAGCATCGTTCGTCGTTCCTGTTTTTCCAGCGACAGGCACACCCAATCTCACGGTGCCACTTGCTGTGCCACGCTCGACCACGCCACGCATCATCGACGTCAACTGGTAGGCGGTCACAGGGTCCATGATCCGCTCACGATCTGAATTAATCTGAGGGGATAAACCCTTTTCCAACAACACTGATTTGCATCCTTGGCATTGGCGTTTATCATGACGATAGATTGTTTTGCCCCAGCGATCTTGCACCCGGTCCACAAGTGTCGGCTCTACCCTTTCACCACCATTGGCAAACATAGCATAGGCCGCCACCATCTTAAACAGCGTGGTTTCCTGGGCTCCTAGCGAGTTTGCAAGTACTTGATTCATATTGTTGTAAACGCCAAATTTTTCTGCGTAGTCTGCTACAACATTCATGCCGACATCCTGGGCCAGACGAATAGTCATCAAATTCCGGGAACGTTCAATACCGGTGCGCAGTGGTGCTGGCCCGTAAAACTTGTTTGATGCATTCTTTGGTGTCCATAAGCCCTGTGGTGTTTCAATTTCAATAGGTGCATCCAACACAATCGTCGCAGGTGAATAACCACTATCAAGCGCAGACGCATAGACAAACGGCTTGAAGCTGGATCCAGGCTGGCGTGCAGCTTGCGTCGCGCGATTGAACACCGAATGCTGATAGCTAAAGCCGCCCTGCATCGCCAGAACACGGCCCGTATTAGTGTCCATTGCCATGAAGCCACCCTGAATGCGCGGTAATTGTCGCAAGGACCAACGTATAAACGAGCTGTCATCATCGCTCATAGTAGCGGTAACATATACCACATCGCCAACTTCCAACAAATCGCTGGGTCTACGAGCTTTTTTACCTGGGCGACCATTTTCTAACAATGGACGCCAACGCCCAAGATCCTTCATAGACAAAAAATGCCCATCGGTTGATTCAGGCTCACCCTCAATCCAAATTCGCGCAACTTTATTGCCAATTGCCAAAACTACCGCTGGCTTCCATCTCGGAATATCTCGTGCTAATTCCATTTTTCGCAAAGTCTCGCGCCAGCTCCTCTCATCCGTTAGAAGCTCTGGATCAATTTTTTTCTTTGGATCACGAAAAATACCTAAATTGCGATCATATTTCTCCAATCCTGCGCGCAGAGCGTTTGCTGCTACATTTTGCAGAGTACGGTCCATAGTGGCACGGATCTTCAAACCACCTCCGAAGAATTCTTCCTCACCAAAATTACTGGACAACTGTCGGCGAATTTCGTCAGTAAAGTAATCACGTGGTGGCCGCTTGGAACGTTTTGATACGAAATGGCCCGATTGTACCGTTCGCAGCAAAATTTTCTTTGACGCTTTGTAGGTTGCCTCATCGACATAGCCGTTCTCATACATTTCTTTTAGAACGAAGTTTCGACGCCCCGTGGCTCTCTGAGTCTGACGCACAGGGTGATATTGGCTCGGTGCCTTAGGCAAAACAGCCAGGTATGCCGCCTCCGCAACGCTCAAATCCTCAAGGTTTTTGCCAAAATAAGTATCTGCCGCCGCAGTCACCCCATAAGAATTTTGTCCAAGAAAAATCTCGTTTAAATAGAGCTCAAGGATTTGGTCTTTGCTCAGCGTTGTTTCCAAACGACTCGCTAAAATTATTTCTTTTATCTTCCGCTCAAATGATCGCGAACCATCAAGAAGAAAGTTCTTCATTACCTGCTGCGTGATCGTAGACGCTCCGCGCAGCCGTCCGCCCCGTGCTGCATCAAGCACCGCAGACCCAATACCAATAACATCATAGCCCTTATGCTCATAAAAATTCTTGTCTTCGGCACTTACAAAAGCTTGCTTTACGGTATCGGGAATTTCATCTGCAGGCGTGAACATGCGTCGCTCGCGAGCGAATTCATCCATCACCTGCCCTTCGATAGAGTAAACCCGACTAATCGTGGCGGGCTCATAACTTGCAAGCGCTTGGTGATCAGGCAAGTCACGCCCATACATCCAGAATACTGAACCAAAGATCATAACAGTAAAAACGGCACCAGTAGTGAAAGCGCTGAAGAACCAACCACAAATATTTAATATGAACCGCAGCACCAACGAATCCTTAACCCGATTTTTTTCCAGTCTACAGCCCGACA
>DLZA01000134.1 GCA_003447515.1 Paracoccaceae bacterium | reverse complement strand
AAGATTTCGACGAACGGCAACGTTACAGAAATTCGTCTCGGTCCACGCATCTATTCAGAACCATTTTAATCAGGAACGCCATTTCTATTCACGCACCAATTTCAAGCTAAACCGTGCCGCTGCTCTGGCTGAGTAGCGCCAACTATTGAGCGCATAGATTTTGATCGCCCCATCCATCTGATGCTTGCAATCATTAGTCTGACAGCACCATCGAAAGGGTTCCGAGAGCGAGCACACATCCACATAATAGATGAAAATTTCATTTTGGGATCCCAAAATGAAATAAAATCAGTAAAATTTATGTTTATTTTTAAAATTTCTTGACTTAAGGATCCCGAAATAATGTATTGGGGCTCAGAAGACTGGACTCAAACGAATTGCGAATCTAAAGGTCCGCATTTTTGGGAGTGTCTGGAAGTGAGTTAGACAGAAAAACTGCAGCTCACCTTGCCATCTAGAGATTGATTGCGCAGCGGTAGCAACAGATTTGCCGCAGTGTTTAGAGCTAAGGGAGGACACAATGCTCAAGACTATATTCAAAACGGCCAGCGCCATGACGTTCGCGCTAAGTGCAAGCGCGAGTTTCGCGCAAGTTAACTTGACATCCAACGCTGCTGGTGCGGGTACCGCTGGTGCGCTATCCGCGACGTCGCTCGTTGAGAACGCAGCAGAGCGCGGCATTGCCAATATTCAAATGAAAGATGGGCAAACCGGAACCAAATACATTATGGCCCTCGCGGAAGGTAAAATTGATCTTGCCAGCGGACCTTTTATTCTACCGTTCTTGATGGCGAAAGCAGCTGGTCCATATTCAAATTTGGAAAAAGACGCGGCTAAAGAGCTTGGTCATAGCATTGCTATGCTTTATCCTTACACATTCTCAATATTCACGCTTTATGCCTATGATTCAAAAGGAATTTCTGGTTGGGATGATCTTAAGGGCATGAAGGTTTTGAACGGGCCACCACGTGGTACTGCCGCTTTGAACTCACGTAGCTTGATCCAGCTCTTCACCGGCCTGAAGTCAGAAGACGATTACGATACGGTGACAGTAAACTGGAGCCAGATGCCATCGGCCATTATCGACGGCACTGTTGATGCTGCTGTAATCCCTGCAATGTTCCCTGGACCGCGTGTGACTCAAGCTTCCGCTGCGGGTTCAATGACAATGCACTCCATGCCCAAGGAATTGTTCGAAGCGCCGGCAACGCAGAAGTTCTTGAACAAGCCTGGCTCAACGCCTTTCGTTGTGCCGCTTGCAGACATCAAAGCGGCGATGGGTGAAGGTTGGACAATTGTGTCTGAGGATGACATGTTCCGCGGCAAAGCTGTGCCTGGCGGGGATCTTGTTAACAAAAGCATGGACGAAGAGCTGGCCTACCAACTCACAAAGTCGCACATCGAGAATTTGGATGAGATCAAAGCGATGGCGCCATTCATGGCGACGCTTAACTTTGGTGATGTTTCCGAAAAAGCCAACGGTCTTTGTGGAGCGAACATTGTGAAGTTCCACCCTGGCGCGGTACGTGCTTGGGAAGAAGCTGGACACACGCTACCTGACTGTTCCAAGCCTTAATCCGGTGAACACTTTCAGTTAGGAGGGCGTAACGCATGTGCCCTCCTTTTCAATTTTCCTACTCCAGTAGGTAAAAGGTCACTTTCGTCATGTCAGATCAAAACTCTACAAATTCCATAAAAGCATTTGAAAAACCGGTGTTTGTAGATCGACTAATCTACATTTTGGCACTTCTGCTTGTTCTGCTTGGTCTCATAAACGTGACACCTGCCATTCCGGGCTGGGACAATCTATGGAAGGACCTCACGGGCAACGAGTTTTTCAGAATACGGCGCTTCCCGACCGAGTGGTTGTTCCCGATCACCTTCTTCTGGATGATGCTGGTTGTTGCATTGAAAAAGTCTATGTGGCGCAGTTGGGCAAACAAAAGTACAACTGTCCGCCGTTTTGGACTTTTTATGGACGCAGCGCTTGTAATAGCCGCTGCAGCAATTTCGCTAACATACTTAGTCGAGATCGAGGCCGTATGCCTGATCGATAAATTTACCGGAGACCGTGAACGCCTGGTCGCCAAGGCATTGCAGGCAGAAATTGACTTCGCTGAGCTTTATGGGTTGCCCGTGCCTGACACAGCCGATGATCCGGGGTGCGCGACCACAACAGGTAGCTGGTTGATCTTAATCATGTTCAGCGCCGTTGTTGTTTTCCTTGGTTACAATATTAAAGTTTGGGGATTGCCGCTCGTCCTAGTCTCAATCTTGATAGCCGCTTATACGTTCTTTACAATTCTTAACTGGTACTTTTTTGGGCCAGACGATCAAAACAAGTACTTAGTGACGATTTTAAGCAGTGAAGACGTCAGGAGCCTTGGATCTAGCCATGGGTTGTTCCAAGATGCCTTGGTCAATCAATCTTCTGGCCTGCTCGGTCGTTTCATCAATGTCCTGCTTGTTCTCGTGTTCCCATATGTCATTCTAGGTGCTCTTTTCGGCAAATGCGCGGGTGGCCAATCTTTGATCAAGCTCGCCTTTGCTGCAACCCGCAACTTGCGCGGTGGCCCAGCCCATGCGGCCGTCGTGTCTTCTGCGATGTTTGGAACGATCACGGGCGGCCCAGTTGTGAACGTCTTGTCAACGGGCGTTTTGACGATCCCAATGATGCTGAAGCGGGGCTTCTCCAAAGTCTTTGCCGGCGGCGTAGAAGCTGCCGCCTCTTCCGGCGGTGCAATTATGCCGCCGATCATGGGCGTTGCTGCTTTCATCATGGCAGCTTTGACTGGTGTGCCATATCGCGAGATTATCATTGCCGCAACTTTGCCCGCCCTCTTCTACTTCTTCTGCTTGTTCCTCTCTGTCATGTTCCAAGCGCGTAAGCAAAAAATCGAAGCAGTCGGAGAATTAACTGAAGACATGAAACTAACAGGTGAAGATCGCCTCCATTTGATACAAATCTTTGGTCCTGTTTTGTTGGTTCTGATACTTCTGCTTACTCCCAAAGACGCTGTCGGATGCAGCTGGTATTCTATCATGCTGGGCGCAGTTGTTGATCAAAGAAACGGGACGTGCGAGATCACATCCTTGCCTTGGATCATCGAGCTGTTCCAAAACGCGGCGGGCGATGCAAGCGCGGCGGGATGGTGGGCGGT
>DLZA01000049.1:1170-9906 GCA_003447515.1 Paracoccaceae bacterium | reverse complement strand
GGTGGGGAAAGTCCGTAAGCTGGTACAGTAACAAAGGATGATGTCGTTGGTGGCGGGGGTGAAATAATCGTGTTAGCGAAATATTTCAACTGACATTTGTTCTTGTTTCGTGCTACTAATAAAAAAAGTGAAGAGTGGCAGGACTGGTATGCGTATAATTGGAATCGATCCGGGGCTGCGGAACCTCGGTTGGGGAATCGTGGATGTAGCAGCTAGCAAAATTTCCCACGTGGCTAACGGAGTTTGCAAATCCGGCATAGGTGATCTGGCGAGTCGGCTGTTGGAATTGCACACCCAGCTTAATGCGGTTCTCGTTGAGTTTAAGCCAGAGTCTGCGGCTGTTGAGCAAACTTTTGTGAACAAAGATGGAGCTGGAACGCTCAAACTTGGTCAAGCGCGCGGAATTTGTATGTTAGTGCCAGCGCAGCATGGTTTGAGCGTGGCAGAATATGCGCCCAACGCAGTAAAAAAAGTTGTGGTGGGTGTTGGACATGCGGACAAGGGTCAAGTTCTTCATATGGTGAAGATGTTGTTAAAAGGGGTTGAACCCGAGGGTGCAGACGCTGCGGATGCGCTAGCGATTGCGCTTTGTCATGCGCATCATGCCCAGTTTTCTGGGCGGTTGGACTCCGCCTTAGCAAAAGCGGGCGTGGCATGATAGGTAAAATTACAGGACGTGTAGATTACAAGAATGCAGAACATGTATTAGTGGATGTTCAGGGTGTTGGTTATCTTGTTTATTGCTCTAGGGACACTTTGAGTAAATTACCCACAAAAGGTGGTGTTGCGGCGCTTTATACGGATTTGCTGGTGCGCGAAGATAATTTACAATTGTTTGGGTTTCTGACTCTTCGAGAAAAAGAATGGCATCGACTGCTGACAAGCGTACAAGGTGTTGGTGCCAAGGTTGGTTTGGCCATTATCGGCACGCTTGGTGTTGATGGAGTGTCGCGTGCTATCACTCTTGGGGACGTAGCGGCAGTAAAAGCCACGCCTGGAGTTGGACCGAAGTTGGCGCAACGAATTATTGTGGAACTTAAAGATAAAGTAGCGTCTGTGATTGCTATGGGCGCTCAGGGTGCTGAGGTGGTTCAGGCCGACGATGAATTAGTTATTGATCCACCAGTTCCAGTGTCCGCGGCTCCTACTTCCAGTCCCACTGCCAGTTTGGGCGCTGCTGTTGCGGGTGCGCAAGCGGATGCCTTGTCGGCGTTAGTCAATCTAGGCTATGGACATGGTGATGCCGCAAGTTCGGTTGCTCAGGTATCTGGTGAGTTGCCGAACGTGGACAGTGGAGCGCTAATTAAGGCAGCGTTGCGCTTGTTAGCGCCAAAAGGGTGAGCATTTTAACAATGAAGAAATGAGGGTTGGTCATTGAGTGAGTTCGACGAAAGTTCTGACGTGCGATCAGCGGGCAAAACTGAGGATTTTGATCGAGCCTTGCGACCGCAGTCCTTGGATGAGTTCACGGGCCAGGCGGAGGCAAGGGCCAACCTTAAGGTATTCATCGAAAGTGCTAAGATACGCGGGCAAGCCATGGATCATACGCTTTTTTATGGTCCGCCAGGCTTGGGTAAGACAACACTTGCGCAGATTGTCAGTAAGGAGTTGGGAGTGAATTTTCGCATGACTTCTGGCCCAGTTCTGGCAAAGGCAGGCGACTTGGCGGCAATCTTAACGAATTTGGACGAGCGGGATGTGCTTTTTATTGATGAGATTCATCGCCTAAATCCTGTTGTAGAGGAAGTTCTGTATCCTGCGCTAGAAGATTTTGAATTGGATCTGGTGATTGGCGAGGGGCCAGCAGCACGGACGGTTCGGATTGATTTGCAACCTTTTACACTGGTTGGGGCAACGACGCGGTTAGGCTTGCTGACGACGCCATTACGGGACCGGTTTGGTATCCCAACGCGACTAGAGTTTTACACTGTGCCCGAATTATGTTCCATCGTCGAACGTGGTGCGCGCTTGATGGGTGCAAAGGCCACGCCGAACGGGGCGCTGGAGGTTGCTAAACGAGCGCGTGGAACGCCTCGAATTGCTGGGCGATTGCTGCGTCGCGTGGTGGATTTTGCAGTTGTTGAGAGTGATGGGATGGTGACACAGAATCTAGCGGATCGATCATTGACCCGGCTTGGTGTGGATCACCTAGGGTTGGATAGTGCAGATCGACGATATTTGAGCATGATAGCGGAAAATTACGCAGGCGGCCCTGTAGGAGTTGAGACCATGTGTGCGGCTTTGAGTGAGGCTCGAGATGCGTTGGAAGAGGTGATCGAGCCATTTCTGCTGCAGCAGGGTTTGATCCAACGGACTCCGAGAGGGCGTACGTTGGCCGCTAAGGCTTGGACGCATTTGGGATTGGATGCGCCAAAACGGAGCAGTGAGCAAGGTGACATGTTTGAAGGTAAAGCCTCAGACGACTTCATGCGCTAAAAGTATTAACCAAAATAAAGTTCACTTTTCTTCAGCAATTGTGTCTATGCTTTGATTTTTGAAAAGTACAGGTCGTTTAGAGTCCTTTACAACGAGATCAAAATCCATAGGTACGATGTATGACGTCGATTGCCGAAAATCCTGCTGTTCTTTTTACTGCTCCTGATCAGAGGTATCATTTTGCTCGTTGGGGTCGACCCCTTGCGCCTGTTGTGTTTGGTGTTGGGGATGAGTCTCTGTTACATTTAAAAGATGCGATCCTCATGACTGTTGGAATTTCAGGTGGGACGCTAGCCGAAACTGATCCTGAATTGGGTGCGAATTTCATGTGGTTCTTTTGTCGGAATTGGGATGAGGCACTAGCCGTACCTGACCTCGACAAGCTGATACCAAACTTTGAAAATTTGATAACTGGATTAAAGGAGCAAAATGCGACCCGGTACCGGTCTTTTGGATTTGATAAGGATGGAGCAATTCAGTTGTGCGTCCTTCTGATCCGCGTAGATGCTGCGACTGAAAAACTGTCGCTCCAAACGCTGGGGACCAGTGAAACGTTTCAATCCTTATTAACTTTTGGGGAGAACGCTTTTGACGTCCACAGCCCCATTGCAACGATCAAAGTCAACAACCTTTGCATAGTCAAACCAGAGTATGCTGCGGTGGTTCGGGCGGCTTATGATCCTGCCTTGCCTGCAGCCTCTAATGACCCCGCCCACGCGTTGCGGGTTTCGGCGCGAGCAGTTAAATTGCTGTCGGATATCGAAGATGAAGCATGAGTTCTACACCCGCGTTTATTATGAAGATACTGATCTCGCGGGGATAGTGTATTATGCAAATTATCTGAAATTTATCGAGCGCGCGCGTAGTACCATGGTGCGTGAGGCTGGGATTAATCAAATCGGGATGAAGGACGACCAAGGATTGTTTTTTGTCGTGCGTAGTGTCGATGCAACTTATCTTAGACCCGCAAAATTGGATGACGAACTGCGAGTTGCCACAAAACTGCAACAATTATCAGGTGCTAAGTTGTTGTTTGAACAGGATGTGTTTCGAACTGATGAGCTGCTATTTTCATCAATGATTACGGTAGTTTGCATGAATATAGACGGTCGTGTTATCCGCTTACCGAAAGAAATTTGCGCACGACTAGCTTTTTAATTCACCTTTGAGCAATTAACTATCAAAGAAATGGTGTTTTTTTTGCGTCCATTGACTATGATGAAGCAGTAATAAAAACGCCGCTGGCAAACAGTGGTATTAGGCAGCATAAAAAAGTCGGGCAGACACATGGAAACTGAAACACTCGCCGCAGTGCAGGAGGTCGATTTTTCGATGCTTGCGCTATTCCTTCGTGCTACGATCACTGTAAAGATCGTGATGCTAATCTTGATCTTTGCTTCCATTTGGAGCTGGGGGATAATTATCCAGAAATTTATCAACTATCGGATTGCCAAAAAAGATAGTGATCTGTTTGATCGTGCTTTTTGGTCTGGAGATCCGCTAGACGAGCTGTTCGATCGTTTAGGCCCTAAACCTCAAGGAGGTGCAGAACGAATTTTTGTGGCTGGTATGGTTGAATGGCGGCGCTCGCACCGCAGCGATGGTAATCTTATTGCTGGTGCACAGGCGCGTATTGATAGGTCCATGGATGTGGCTATTAATCGCGAGAGTGAGAAGTTAAACAATGGTTTAATATTCCTCGCCACAGTGGGTGCAATTGCACCGTTTGTGGGCTTGTTCGGCACAGTCTGGGGTATAAAAAACTCGTTTCAGGAAATTGCCATTCAGCAGAACACGGATTTGGCTGTTGTAGCACCTGGTATTGCTGAGGCTTTGGTTGCAACGGCGTTGGGCCTGCTTGCGGCGATCCCCGCAGTTATATTTTATAACAAGCTGAGCGGTGATGCGGATCGGCTGATTGGTGGCTATGATAGTTTTGCAGATGAATTTGCGACGATCCTGTCACGTCAATTGGACAGCTGACATGGGACCAACGGTGTCAAGAGGTAGTGATGGAGGCGGTGGTCGTAAGGGGCGCCGTAGCTCTGCGAAACGTAAACCAATGGCTGAGATTAATGTCACTCCATTTGTTGATGTTATGTTGGTGCTGCTGATCATTTTTATGGTGGCTGCACCGCTGTTAACTGTGGGTGTGCCAATTGAGCTGCCTAAAACTGCAGCGACGTCACTGCCACAGGAAAAAGAGGAACCTTTAGCGTTAGCCATTGCTGCGGATGGAAGGTTGGTTTTGCAAACTGTTGAGATTGAACGCGATACGCTGATCCAAAAGCTGCGGGCGATCTCGGCAGAGCGAGAGGATGATAAAGTCTTTCTGCGGGCGGATGGCGTGGTTCCGTATTCGATTGTGATGGAAGTCATGGGTGCGCTGAATGCAGGTGGATTCCGGAACATTGGCTTAGTTACCGATGGAGGGGGCCCACGTATGGATGGAACCAAAGCGAGTGTGGCTGAGTAGGGAAGGATCTTGGAAACAGGTACTAGAATATCATTGGGGGCTCACGGTGCATTGATCGCGCTTGCTGTGTTTGGCGGGCCTTTGTTTGATGCGGATGCAAGACAAGAGATTCACATATCTGAGGTGTCAATAATTTCCACTGAGGCATTTAATGGACTGATGTCCTCTGCTCCCAACCGGAATATTGACGAACCGCAGCAAGTCAAACCAACGCAACCTTTTTCTGTCATGGATGCACCTGCAGCGATTGAATCTTCAAAGCAATCCATTGAAGAACCCTTAGAGCCAGAGGTGTTAGAGGTAGTTGAGCCTGAACCTGCGCCTCAAGTAAAAACGGAACCGGCTGAGCCCGTGGAAGCCGATACGCAGGAAGCGCTTGTAGAGCGGGAAGTGACTGGAAATGAAGTTGTGACTCCTGATGCACTGTCATCTGATCAAGACCAAAGTGGGCAGATGGACGCAGAGCGCTTGGAGGTTTTGCGTCCAAAACCACGGCCTGCACCACGTATTTCTGACGAAATTGTGGAGAAACCTGAAACAGATGTTGAGCGATCTGATATGGAGACGCAAACGACAGAGCCTAGCGAAGAGCCTGCGGAGAAAATACCTGAGGATACTCGCAATACGGCTAAGGATGAAAGTACAACAGAGATTGTGACAGAAGCGGATGAGGTGGACCCGAATTTAATCGCTCCAATAAAGTCTGCGCGCCCAAAAAGGCGTCCTGCGAATGTTGTACAAAAGGCATCGGTATTTAAAAAAGCGGCTGAAAAAGCAAAAGCTGATAAGATTGCAGTGGATAATGCGGCAAAAAAAATTGCAAAAGAAAAAGCGCGTAAAAAAGTTGAAGCTGAAGAGATTAAGAAAGCATTAAATGCCGTGCAAGCAGAGGCTTCTAAGCCGTCAGGCCCGCCGCTGACTGGACGAGAAAAAGGTACATTAGTTTTGGCTGTGCAGAAATGCTGGACCCCGCCAATTGGTGTGCAGAACGCCCGTGATTTAAAAGTCACATTGTTGGTTGAGCTCAACGAGCAGGGTAAAATTACGGGTGGCCCAACTTTGGTTAGCCCATCAGGCAGCCTAAAGGGTGTTTTGAAGCAGGCATTCGAAGCCGGGCGTCGAGCTTTGTTGCGCTGCGGGCCTTATGATTTGCCAAAAGATAAATATGAGCAGTGGAAGGATATTGAAGTGACGTTTAATCCGCAGAACATGGTGGTGAGATGATTATAAATATTTTGCATCTTCTAATTTTGGCTGTGCTGTTTGGTTTTCCCGCGCAGTCGCAGGAAAACTCGGGTCCTTTGCGGATTGAGATTACTGAGGGCATTATTGAACCGATGCCGATTGCCGTGACGCAGTTTCTTGCGGAAAACGCCGGGGCAGAGGCATTTGCATCCCAACTTACGGATGTCATTATTAGAGATTTGGCCGGCTCTGGTCTATTTCGGAATATCGACCCCTCTGCTTATATTGGTAGTATCTCAAATTTTAATGCGCCTGTGTCATTTCCTGATTGGAAAGCGATTAATGCGCAGGCATTAATTACGGGCGCGGTGAACCTGACGTCTGACAATCAAATGGTCGTAAAGTTTAGGCTTTTTGATGTGTTTGGCCAAGAAAATCTGATTGGATTACAGTTTGCGGCTAGTTCGCAAAGCTGGCGTCGGATGAGCCATAAGGTGGCAGATCAGGTTTATGCGCGTTTAACTGGGGAAGATCCATACTTTGACAGCCGCGTGGCCTACATCGCCGAGGAAGGGCCCAAGAACAATCGTAAAAAACGGCTCGCTGTGATGGATTACGACGGGGCAAACCCGCGCTATTTGACAGGTTCAGAGGATATCGTTCTAGCCCCAAGGTTTTCCCCTAATGCGCGTGAAATTATTTACACTAGTTATGAAACGGGCGTGCCCCAAGTTTTTCTGATGAACGTCGATACTTTGTCGCGGCGGGTCCTCGATAGTGAGCGCAATATGACATTTGCTCCAAGGTTTAGTCCAGATGGGCGCAACGTAGTAATGTCGCTTTCTAATGGTGCAAAGTCCGACATTTATTCCTTTGACATTGCGACTGGACAAAAGTTGCAACTCACAGATACCGCTGCAATTGATACTGCGCCGAGTTATGCCCCTGATGGAAGCCAGATCGTGTTTGAAAGTGATCGCGGCGGCGGTCAGCAAATCTACGTGATGTCGGCAAACGGAGGCTCTGCTCAGCGGATAAGTTTTGGGAAAGGCCGTTATGGCACGCCTGTTTGGTCGCCGCGTGGTGACATGATTGCTTTCACGAATATCAATAATGGACGATTCCATATCGGTGTGATGCGGACGGATGGCAGTGACGAAAAGCTTCTCACAGGTTCGTTTTTGGATGAAGGGCCAACTTGGTCGCCTAATGGTCGCGTAATTATGTTTTTCCGTGAAACGCAGGGATCTGTGGGCGCACCAAGCCTATTTTCAGTGGATATTACCGGTCAGTTTCTGAAGATGGTTCCTACCCTTACGTTTGGGTCTGATCCTGCTTGGTCTGGTTTGTTGGAGTAAGGTTAATTTCCAATGTGGAAATTTCCTGTTAAGGATTAAGGAAAGAGTGCCGATATGGGTTTCACACGAAAGGATTAGTAGAAGATGACATGTATAAAGATCGGTATGACACTGGCTTGCGTTTTGGCATTGACCGCGTGCGATGATTTCCGTGGGAACAATAGCGGTTTGAATGGGAACGGTTCGGGCGTTGATCCGAGTCTAACCGATGTGAACAATCCGACGTCCGTGGGATATTTCAATCAAACGATTGGTGATCGCGTTTTGTTCCAAGTGGATCAAAGCATACTTACACCGACCGCGATTTCCACACTCGATGGTCAGGTAAGCTGGTTGTTGGAAAACACCAATTTTACAACCACGATTGAAGGCCATGCGGATGAGCAGGGTACACGGGAATACAACCTAGCACTGGGAGCGCGTCGCGCCAACGTAGTGCGCGATTATCTGGTTTCCAAAGGCGTTGCGGCTAACCGTATTGATATTGTGACTTACGGTAAAGAACGTCCCCTAGCCGTGTGCTCAATAGAAGAATGTTGGTCTAAAAATCGTCGTGCGGTAACTTTGGTCGCAACAGGACTTTTAGACTAAGAAATTTTGACCCCCGTTTTTTTAAGGTAGGCGGCTGATTAAAGGTATTTGGGAAATATTGAAAATGCGATTTTTTGGAGTGATATTTGTTGCTGCATTCGTCTTGCCGTGGGCCGTGCAGGCGCAAGATGAACAGACGTTAATGGACATTCGCCAAGAGTTAGAATTTGTTTATGCCGAGATAGTGAGCCTGAAACGTGATTTGTCCACAACGGGCAATGCCTTGCAGACAGTAAACAATGGTCCTGCTTTGCAGCGGATTGATATGCTGGAAGCTGAAGTGCGTCGCATAACGGGGCAGATTGAGGCGAAGCAAAACTGGATTAAACGGATTGTCACGGAGGGGACGAAGCGTGTGGGTGATCTGGAATTTCGGTTGTGTGAGCTAGAAGTGGGTTGTGATATTGGTTCGCTTGATCGCATTGCCCCGTTGGGTGGGCAAGTCCTGGATCTGCAAGCGACTTCAACAGGTAGGCAATCCACATCGCCGTTAGCTGATGCTTCAGAGAATGCAAGTAGTGCGACAAACAGTGAGCGAGCCACATTTCAACGAGCTATGGCCGCTTTTGAAGCGCAAGAATTTGCATCCGCAGCTAGCCAGTTTGCGACTTTAACGTCCAATTTTCCGGGTGGCCCTTTGACGGGGGAAGCACATTATTGGAGGGGTGCTGCATTGGCGGGGCAAGGGGA
>DLZA01000049.1:0-861 GCA_003447515.1 Paracoccaceae bacterium | reverse complement strand
CCTGCGTTGGCGGGGCAAGGTGACTGGGCTGCCGCGGCAAGCAGTTTTCTTGAGAGCTTCAGTGGATCACCTCAAGGGACAAAGGCACCAGAGGCACTCTACCGTTTGGGTATTTCGTTGCGAGAATTGGGACAAACCGAAGAAGCGTGTTTAATGTTCTCTGAAGTTCCAATTCGTTATCCTGTATCATTGATTCTTGAAGAGGCTGCAGCAGAGCGTTCAGCGCTCGGCTGTTTGTAAAAAAACTAGGTTTACGGCGGTGATGTCCGTGTTTTCAGATTTTATGGACGGTTTACCTGATGGGCCAATTGGGCTGGCAGTGTCGGGTGGAAGTGATTCGTTGGCATTGCTTGTGCTTACTGTCGATTGGGCAAAAAAATGTGGACGATCGGTTTTTGTTGTGACCTTGGATCATGGCTTACGGGAAGAGGCAGCGAATGAAGCTGAGGGTGTTGCAAAAATCTGTGCTGGCCTTGGAGTTTCTCATGACACTTTACGCTGGGACGGTCATCACAAGGGCAACACACAAGACGCGGCGCGGCGGGTGCGACAGCGTTTGATTGGTGACTGGGCAAAGACGCATGATTTAGTGGCCGTGGCGACTGGACACACGCGCGATGACCAGGCCGAAACATTCTTGTTGCGCCTGAAACGAGGCAGTGGAGTTGATGGCTTGTCTGGGATGGCTCGCTGCATTGAAAAAGATGGTGTTCTTTGGGTTCGACCTTTGTTGCACAAGCGACGCGATGCATTGCGTGCAACGTTGAAAGACCGTGGTGTTGCTTGGTTTGATGACCCTAGCAATGGGGATAATCGATATGATCGCGTTAAAGTACGTAAGGCACTAAAAATTATCCAAGA
>DLZA01000395.1 GCA_003447515.1 Paracoccaceae bacterium | reverse complement strand
GGACAGGGACGCTGCAGAAACTGCTTTGATCGCCACGAGGCCATTGCGTTCCATGCATGGAGCTTGGACAAGACCTTTGATTGGGTCACATGTCATGCCAAGATGGTGTTCCAGTGCAATTTCAGCAGCGTTTTCCACTTGTGAAGGTGTACCTCCTAGGACTGCGCAGAGACCAGCCGCTGCCATGGCAGATGCAGAGCCAACTTCGCCCTGACATCCGACTTCAGCGCCAGAAATAGACGCATTGTTTTTAATAATTCCACCAATCGCTGCTGCGGTTAATAGAAAGTCAACTATGTCTTCTTGTTTGGCATGTGGCACGTGATCCATATAGTACCTGATTGTTGCAGGTACGACACCAGCAGCTCCATTTGTGGGGGCAGTAACGACTTTGCTGCCTGCTGCATTTTCTTCGTTTACAGCCATAGCATAAGCAGAAATCCAATCGTTTATTATATGGGGCGCGATCACATTTCTCCCTTGCTCGGCCTGCAATTGTTCGTAGATACCCATGGCGCGCCGTTTTACGTTAAGGCCACCTGGAAGGATGCCGGAGGTTTCAAGGCCTTTGTCGATACAATTGTTCATAACATACCAGATATGCATGATGCGTTCACGAAGGTTTTCGTGTCCAGAACGGATCAACTCATTCTCCCACTTCATTTGTGCGATGGATTTACCCGAGTGCTTGGCCATATCCATCATATAATCAGCATTTTTAAAAGGGAACGGTACTTCGGTGGGTATCGCGCCTTGTTCAGCCTCGACTTTGTCCATCTCTTCAGCTGTGGCAACAAAACCACCACCGATAGAGTAGTAAATTTGTTCTACTAGGACTGCGCCGTGTTCGTTCTTTGCCCAAAGTTTCAAGCCGTTGGGATGGCCAGTAAGAATAGTATCATAGTCGAACACGAGGTCTTCAGTTGGGTCAAAAATGTACTCAGTGTGGCCTGCAGGCTTAACCGTTTTACGGCTGGATATAAGTTCTTCGGCCATTTTTGCAGCATCTGGGTCAAAATCGTCTGGTGTGAAGCCATCAAGGCCAAGAATGACGGCTCGATCTGTACGGTGACCGATGCCAGTGAAAGCCAATGAGCCGTGCAAAGATCCACCTAGGGCATGCGCGTTAATTTTTTCAGTTTTTAGTTTGTTTAAAAACATAGAAGCTGCTGTCATCGGCCCCATTGTGTGAGAGGAAGATGGACCAACGCCTACCTTGAAAATTTCAAAAATACTTAGAAACATGGGTCATTTCCTAATGGTTTGCGACTTATTTAGCAGCAGCAGCATGCTTAAAAGTATACGTAACCGACATTTTGCAGACCCCCAAGCGCATATAGTTTTTGGAGCAAGCAAAAAACGTGTTTAACGTACCATTTCATACTCGCGGCGGTACTCGGAATTCTTTATACCGAAAAATATCGAGGTAAAAGGTGAGTCTCGAGCAGCGAACTCCTCTGTGTTAATAAACAAGGCTTGTGGCAATGAACTGTGTGGGTAATCCTTGGCAGCCTGTGTATTCAACGAAAAAATCAGCTTGCAGCACTAAAAATATAGACAACATTTTGCAAACAATCTCAAGAAAAGGATTTTCCCATGGGTTATGATTATGATCTTTTTGTAATCGGGGGCGGTTCAGGCGGTGTGCGTGCCAGCCGTGTTGCATCACAGACAGGTGCAAAGGTGGGATTAGCGGAAGAGTTTCGCTATGGCGGAACATGTGTGATCCGTGGATGCGTTCCTAAAAAGCTGATGGTCTACGCCTCTCAGTTTTCCGAACTTTTTGAGGGCGCAGCTGGTTTTGGCTGGAATGTTGGTGAACCCTCATTCAATTGGGCTCAGTTTATGGCGGCCAAAGATGCGGAGATTGCTCGACTGGAAGGTATTTATTCCAAAAATCTAAAGATAGCTGGTGTAACGCTTTATGATGCTCGCGCGATTGTAACAGGACCCCATGAGGTGACTTTGGCGAGCGATAAAGTCATTACAGCTAAGACGATTTTGATCGCAACAGGTGGCTGGCCATTCATTCCAGATTTCCCCGGTTCAGAATTGGCGATTTCATCAAATGAAATCTTTGAATTAAAAGAACAACCCAAACGCGTACTAATTGTGGGTGGTGGTTATATTGCGTCCGAATTTGCAGGTATCTTTAATGCAATGGGAACACAAACCACACAATTCTATCGCTCTGAACAAATTCTGCGTGGGTTTGATAATGAAGTTCGGGATCATGTTGCGAATGAGATGCGGTCCAAAGGCGTAGATTTGCAGGTTAATATGAATGTGACTTCGCTCAAAAATGTAAAAGGTGGGATAAAAGTAGTCCAAGAGGGTGGTGGTCAATTTGAAGTGGATCAAGTGATTTATGCCACGGGGCGTATTCCGAACACTGCGGGTTTGGGGCTGGAAGACGTGGGTGTAGAACTTGGCGAAAAGGGTGAGGTAAAGGTCGATCAGTACTCGGGGACAAGCTTGCCGTCTATTTATGCTGTTGGTGACGTAACCGACCGCTTAGCTCTAACCCCAGTGGCGATCCGAGAGGGTATGGCGTTTGTAGAAACTGTTTTTAACGATAATCCAACTGCTCCAGACCACGACTTGATTGCAACAGCGGTGTTTACTCAACCTGAGATTGGCGCCGTAGGTTTGAGCGAAGAAGAAGCCCGCAAGCTAGAAGAAATCGAAGTTTATGCTTCGGTATTTCGACCGATGCAGCACATTCTTGCAGGTAAGGACGAAAAGATGTTGATGAAGCTGATTGTGTCCAAAGGTTCGCGGAAGGTGCTTGGGTGTCATATCGTGGGTCAAGGAGCAGGTGAAATGATCCAATTGGCCGGTATTGCCCTGAAGGTTGGGGCCACTAAGGAAGATTTCGACCGCACAGTGGCTGTACACCCGACAGCAGCAGAAGAATTGGTTACAATGTCCACACCAATAAGGTAGGGACTGAGCAGTTGTGATTTCCTTGATTTTCTGGAAAATACAACCAATTGGTAAAATTAATTAGTGTTAGTACCTTTAGAAAGGATGCTGTTTAAGATGGCAGATAATAATTCAGGTGGTCCCTGGGGTGGCGCTGGTAATAACAGTGGCGGCGATGACGAGAAAAACCGTAGTGATGGCAAACGTCGTCCTGCTGGCGGCAACAATCAAGGCCAAATGCCAGAGATTGATGAGATCGTACGGAAAGGCCAAGAGCAACTTCGCGTTTTGATGGGTGGCAGAGGCGGTGGTGGACGTACAGGCGGGGGCGGTTTGCAGGGCGGTCCTGGCATTAGTCGGGGTATGATTGTTTTAGTCCTTTTTGGTGCCATTGTTCTTTGGCTGTTTACTAGCTTCTATCGTGTCGATACGTCTGAGCAATCCGTTGAATTATTGTTTGGTGAATACGTGCAAACAGGCAACGAAGGTTTGAATTTCGCACCTTGGCCGTTTGTGACTAAAGAAATTCGCGCAGTAACACGAGAAAATACCGAAGATATTGGTGTGGGTCGTGCATCACGTTTGGATAGTGGTTTAATGCTAACTGGCGATGAAAACATTGTGGATATTGACTTTCAAGTGGTTTGGAACATCAGTGATTTGCAACTATTTTTGTTCAACTTAGCCGAACCTGAAGGTACGATACGGGCTGTATCGGAATCAGCAATGCGTGAAATTATCGCTCGATCTAACCTGGCGCCGATTTTGAACCGTGATCGTGACGCAATATCTCAAGAATTGGGCGAGTTGATTCAACTTACACTCGACACCTACGAAAGTGGCGTAAACGTCGTGCGTGTCAATTTTGATAAAGCTGATCCACCTGAAGAGGTGATTGATGCCTTCCGGGAGGTGCAAGCCGCTGAACAGACACGTGATACTCTTGAAAAGCAGGCAGACGCTTACGCGAACCGGGTTGTTGCCGAAGCCCGTGGTGGAGCGGCGCAATTGCTTGAACAAGCTGAAGGATACCGTGCACAGCAAGTAAACCAAGCCGAGGGTGAAGCTAGCCGTTTTGTTGCTGTGTACGAAGAATACGCAAAGGCATCAGAAGTTACACGTAAACGATTGTATCTTGAGACCATGGAGCGAGTTCTGGGTGGCGTAGAAAAAATTATCATAGATGAAAATGCTGGGGGCGGGCAGGGTGTTGTGCCGTATCTGCCGCTTAATGAGTTGAACAAAAACCGTGGAGGTTCGAACTAGTGAAACGCTTACAAATCTTAGTGCCTATCGTCGCGGTATTTCTCGTAATTCTGGGAAGCGCTGTCTATATTGTGGACGAACGTGAAAAAGCTCTGCGTTTGTGGTTTGGTGAAGTAACCGCAGAGATCAAAGATCCTGGCCTTTACTTTAAGGTGCCGCTATTCCACGAGATTGTGAAGTACGATGACCGTATTTTAGCGCTCGATACACAGCCTTTGGAGGTAACTCCAGCGGACGACCGTCGTCTCGTTGTGGATGCCTTTGCACGCTGGCGCATTTCGGACGCGAAACAATTCCGCCGAGCAGTTGGCGCATCGGGTATAAACGGAGCGCGGTCTAGGTTGGAACGAATTCTAAATGCTCAATTACGTGGTGTTTTAGGCGGTGTTACGTCTGGTGCGGTTCTTTCAGCGGATCGTGTAGCACTCATGAACAAAATCCGGGATCTTTCTCGCACTGAAGCCTCAGGCCTTGGGGTAGAGATTATTGACGTGCGTATTAAACGTGCTGATCTACCTGCGCAGAACTTAACAGCAACATTTGAGCGAATGCGTGCAGAGCGTGAACGAGAAGCCGCGGACGAAATCGCCCGTGGTAATGAAGCTGCCCAACGTGTTCGTGCGCAGGCTGACCGAACCGTGGTAGAAACTGTATCAGAGGCACAGAAAAATAGTGATATCATTCGCGGTGAAGCTGATGCGGCTCGGAACGCAATTTTTGCAGATGCGTTCGGTCGTGATCCTGAATTTTTTGCTTTCTATCGCTCGCTTGCGGCTTACGAGAAATCTCTCAAGGGAAGTAATTCCACACTTGTGATTTCGCCAGATAGTGAATTCTTTGACTTCTTGAAGTCAGATACTGGGCGTTAATAGGCGCGTGGCACTGAAGGAGATCATCATGGCTCTCGGCCTTTTGGCGGTGATTGAGGGACTAGTGCTTGCATTGGTCCCTTTGCGTCTCGAAGATCTTCTAAAAGTGCTGCGTGATACCCCTATTCAAACATTACGTAATATTGGTTTGGGCGTAATTGCACTTGGCGTCGCAATTGTTTGGATTGCCCAATATTTATAAAAAATATTTGTTTTTTGATAATAAATAATCATCTTTCTTAATAACGGGTGAGAGGTGTGCCAATACGCTCACTATTTTCAGTGCTTATTATCAAGGAATTCGTTGAATTTTTGAGAGTGTGATACCAAATGTATTCAGTCCGACCGTGTTTGCTTTGCATCGCAGGTCTTACGGTCAAGCAGCTTGTGATGGGAGTCTCAATTGAAAACGATAACAGTAATGCGTACCGAAAATTTGCAAAAAGCGAAGGCCCATGCGGTAGGTTTATTTGTGGCGCTTGCCATAATTTTGCTGCAGGCCATGCCTGCAGCAGCCCGTGGTGCCCCTGACAGTTTTGCTGACTTGGCTGAAAAGCTCAGTCCTGCAGTGGTTAATATTACCACAAGTAAAGTTGT
>DLZA01000263.1 GCA_003447515.1 Paracoccaceae bacterium | reverse complement strand
AGAAACGCTGCCTAAAGTGACTTTACAGGAAGGCCCTGAGCCAATTCGTCATGTTGTAGAACCAGGTGAGACAGCATACTCTATCTCTCGCTTGTACCGTGTTTCGGTACCGTCCTTGGCCAGTTGGAATGGCCTTGGCAAAGATCTTGCCGTGCGTGTAGGGCAGCGCTTACTGATACCTGTCGTAGACGATGGCACGCCTAAAGAGCAAACACAGGTTGATCTCACTCAAACTGCACCGGGTGAAGGCTCCGTCACCCCGATTCCACCAAGCGCTGTCGAACCACTTCCAGATGCGGTTGAAGAAGTAGTGCTTCCAGACAGCCCAAATCTTGTCAAAGACCGCACATCCGATGGTGGGTCTCAAAAGTTCTTGAAACCCGTTTCAGGCAAAGTTCTACGAGGTTATTCCAACAAATCAGGTGGGAACGAAGGTCTGGATTTCGCAGCCCCCAAAGGCGCTAATGTGGTAGCAGGCCAAGCTGGCGAAGTGGCGCTAGTGTCATCAGTAGGTGTTGACAAAAAGATCGTTTTGATACGCCACCCTGGCAACATGTACTCGGTCTATTCAAATGTTTCAAATGTCAGTGTGACTAAGGGTCAACCCGTTACCCGTGGACAATCCATCGCCAAAGTCGCTGGTGGCAGCCCTTCATTTCTTCACTTTGAAATTCGCCGTGGTACAGAAAGTGTTGACCCATCACCATTTTTTTAGTCACAGAAATAATTTAGAAATATAGGCTAACTTTCTAATGTTTTCTTGTACACTAGGCCATTTTGCCCTCGGCAGTGATGTGAGTTTTCCCACCGAGCCAAGGGTGAAGTATTTTTGGAAGTGACACAGACCCGTCTTCCTGCTGACCGTTTTCTAATACTGCAATCAAACAGCGCCCGACTGCGAGGCCAGAACCGTTTAATGTGTGCACAAATTCTGGCTTTTTCTCACCCACGCGTTTAAAGCGCGTGTTCATTCGACGCGCTTGGAAATCACCGCAAACTGAACAAGATGAAATCTCTCGATACGCACTTTGGCCTGGTAACCAGACCTCAATGTCATGGGTTTTGCGTGCTCCAAAACCCATATCGCCGGTGCAAAGCACTACTGTGCGATAGGGTAGTTCTAGCTTTTCTAAAATCTTTTGTGCGCAGTCTGTCATGCGGTCCAACTCAGCTAAACTGTCCTCGGGTTTTGTCACCGACACCATTTCCACTTTTTCAAATTGGTGTTGGCGTAACATCCCGGATGTATCACGCCCAGCAGAGCCTGCTTCGGAGCGAAAGCACAAACTGTGAGCGGTGTAACGGCGGGGAAGTGATTCTTCATCCAAGATTTGATCAGAAACGAGGTTGGTGAGTGTCACTTCGGAGGTTGGTATGAGCCACCAACCGTTTGTCGTTTGATAGCTATCTTCGGCGAATTTTGGCAGTTGCCCCGTGCCGTGCATGGCTTCATCGCGAACTAGTACCGGTGTGTTTACCTCCATCAAACCGTTTTCAGTTGTATGTGTATCAATCATAAATTGTGCCAGTGCACGGTGTAGCCGCGCTACGGCACCTGACATTATCACAAAGCGCGAACCTGACAGCTTCGCAGCTGTCTCAAAGTCCATCCCACCTTTTGTAGCAGTTAGCTCATAGTGCTCTTTCGGTGTGAACCCCAGTTCAACTGGCGTGCCCCAAATGCGGATTTCAACGTTGTCATCTTCGTTCGTGCCCTCGGGCACTTCGTCATGCGGTAAATTTGGAATCGTTCCGAGCAGCGCTTGTAATCGTTCGTCTTCTTCTTTGGCCTGGACTTCTAAAATGCCGATTTCGTTCTTTTTGTTGGCCACAAGTGTGCGCAAGCGTTCAAATTCATCTTTTAAACCCTGACTTTTAGCGGCACCAATCTGTTTGCTGGCCGCGTTGCGATCTGCAAGCGCGGTTTCTGCAGCTGTAATCTTTGCACGGCGTAAAGTGTCAATTTCAATAATTTTGGAAGACAGCGGCGCTAATCCACGTCTTGCCAGTGCGGCATCAAACCCATTTGGGTTGTCACGGATTAGTCGTATGTCATGCATTATCTCTCAGCCTTTGATTTTTGTTCTTATTTCGTCCCCCGGAGATAGCGCAGAGTGCTTCTTGGTGCAATGGTGCGAGTCGGAGAGGCAAAGGTCCAGGGTTTGCGGACTGCATAAACGTAAGCTGACGAGAAAATATTATTAATTCTTACGCCTGGATTAGCACTTTTGGGGCCTAATGTATCTAAAGTGGAGTCCATTAAAAAGCTTTTGAATTTATAATGATAATCATTGTCACAATTTTTCTCATACGTTGAAAATATGGTTCTGAAATCTCGATTAAAAATGGGTGAAATGCTTTTGTACAATTCTTGGTTGTAGATTGTGCTTTAACCCTTGCCAGACGGGTTGCTATCCCTCACTCGAAAGACTACATTCACGCGAAATTTTGGCGGCTGTTTCAACCGTTTTTGACAAAGGAAAATAATATGTTTGCAAGTCCTGCGTACGCACAGGCCGCTGGTGGTGGGTTAGGTGGTATAGGTGGGTTCATTCCACTAATTTTGATTTTCGGAATCATGTATTTTTTAATGATCCGCCCACAACAAAAAAAGATGAAAGAACATCGCGCGATGGTCGAAGCGCTGCGCAAAGGCGATCAAATCGTAACAGCGGGCGGGTTGATTGGTAAAGTTTCGAAAGTCAAAGACGAAAACGAAGTAGAAGTAGAGATAGCAACAGGCGTCAAAGTACGGGTTGTACAATCTACAATTCAGTCCGTTTTAAATAAGTCTGAACCTACGACTTAAATTGGCTCCCACGTGGATTTGATACAACATTATTGCGACAAGGGCATGCCATGCTTCAGTTTCCTGTTTGGAAGAAAGTCCTAATTTGGAGTATTTGTATTTTTGGCGTCTTGTTGGCTACGCCAAATTTAAATTACTCTAATGTGGAAGCGCACAATGATGCGCTAGCGGTGATAGAACAGTTACCACAAGATGCAGATGTGCCGCCCGCACTGCAAGCAAAATTGAACCGATGGCCAAACTATCTTCCGTCGTCGTTGGTTAACCTTGGACTTGATCTTCGTGGTGGGGCGCATTTGCTAGCGGCGGTGAGGCTTGAAGAAGTGTATTCAGCGCGTGTTGACGGCATGTGGCCAGAGGTGCGCGATGCATTGCGCGATCAACGAAAAACAATCGGCACAATTCGTCGCCAAGATGGCCCTGAAGACCAACTTCGGGTTCGGATTTCACAGCCTGAAAATATTTCGGATGCTGTGGCTGCTGTGCGTAGTCTTGCCCAACCTATTTTGTCCCTTACAGGTGTTGGCTCGTTTGACATCGAGGTAACTTCAGAAGGTGCGGAAGTTATCATTCAACTGTCTGAGGCGGAGAAGCTCGCGACGGACCAACGCACGATGGAGCAAACTTTGGAAATCGTGCGCCGCCGTGTGGACGAAGCCGGTACACGCGAGCCAACCATTCAACGCCAAGGCAAAGATCGCGTACTTATTCAGGTTCCAGGGATCGGCTCTGCGGAAGAACTGAAAGACCTGATAGGAACCACGGCAAAGCTAACGTTTCATACAGTCGTTGACCGTTCCAGGGATGAGAGTTTGCGAGTGCAATCACGCCAAATTTTGCTTCCCGCAGCAGATGAGGCGGGCGTTTTTTATATTTTAGAGAAGTCTCCGGTTATTACGGGCGAACAACTTGTGGATGCTCAGGCATCGTTCGATCAGAACAATCAGCCTGCGGTAAGCTTTCGCTTAAACCCCTCAGGTGGGCGCATTTTTGGTGAATACACCGCGAATAATATTGGCACGGCTTTTGCGATAGTACTGGATGATGAAGTAATGTCTGCGCCAGTTATCCGAAGTCATATTCCTGGTGGGTCTGGGATCATCACGGGGCGATTTGGTGTCGAGGAAACTGCTAAACTGTCGATCCAACTGCGGGCAGGAGCGCTGCCCGCAAAAGTCGAATACCTGGAAGAGCGAACAATTGGGCCGGAACTTGGCCAAGACAGCATCGACGCTGGTCGCATCGCCTGTATCTTTGCTTTTGGTGCAGTTTTGATTTTTATGTGGCTAAGCTACGGGCTATTCGGCATCTTCGCTAACATCGCATTGATTATAAATGTTGGCTTGATCTTCGGTTTGCTCAGCGTAATTGGCGCCACGCTGACATTGCCTGGCATAGCAGGGATTGTTTTGACCATTGGGATGGCGGTAGACGCCAACGTGTTGGTGTTTGAACGCATACGTGAAGAGTTGAAATCTGCCAAGGGGCCGGCAAGAGCAATCGAGCTCGGTTATGAGCGCGCATTTTCAGCTATCATCGATGCAAATATTACCACTTTCATTGCAGCTCTGATCCTGTTTGTCATGGGCTCCGGGCCTGTGCGGGGGTTCTCGATCACGCTGGGGCTTGGTATCATCACGTCTGTGTTCACCGCCATTTGGGTGACAAGATTGATGATATCGATTTATATGGACCGCCGTCGTCCAACAACGATCGAAGTGTAGGGGAACAGAATTATGCGTTTAAAATTGGTTCCAACAATTACCAACGTTGATTTTTTTAAATACA
>DLZA01000173.1:5510-7145 GCA_003447515.1 Paracoccaceae bacterium | reverse complement strand
TGATCGCGTGGAATGTCCACATCAATGCTCTTGAGGTTATGTTCCCGTGCGCCACGGATTTCAATGTATTTCTGTTCAGCCATCGAATACCTCCACAGCAGTTACTTAGGTCATCATAACTTTAATGCCAATGAAAATTTGAGAACGTTAAGGGAACACGAAAATTTGCTTGTGGATATGAGCATGAATCTCAAATCTACTGTCCAAGTATTTGCCTCACATAGTTGCGCGTTTCGTTATATGGGGGTACGCCTCCATGCTTTTCAACAATGGATGGACCAGCATTGTATGCAGCAAGTGCTAGATGCCAGCTGCGAAATTTGTCGTATTGTTGTTTCAGATATCGTGCTCCCCCTTCGAGATTTTGACGTGGATCGTATGGATCGACGCCAAGTGATTTCGCAGTAAGTGGCATTAATTGTGCAAGGCCAATAGCACCTGCTTGGCTTTTTGTTTTTGGGTTCCAGTTGCTTTCCTGTTGCACGAGACGATTGAAGAGATCGATTGGGATCCCATATTTACGCGCAGCGGCTTCTGCCATCGGTTTGTAGACGCCTTTGTACTTTCCAGTGTAAATTGGAATAGACCCGAAACGGTCTGATTTTATTGTAAACAGGCGGTTTGAGTTAGAATATTGTTTTGAGAGACGCTTATCAATTAATTTTGAATGTGCACTTAAAATCCGTTCATTTGATTTTGGCGATTTCAAAATATCAGCAGATGCCGCGATTGGTTTGCCGATTACTATGATTGCGATAAAAACCGTTATACTTGTGCGCATTCTACATGCCTTTAGAACAAACTGTGTCAAACTGTCTGACCTGTTAAGCACAATTTAATAGAAAATGCAGCCGTTTTGAAATCGCCCAAGAATTTGTTGAGCTGTTGCAGGTCCAACGGATCGTGGTTATCACACATTACATCGTTAAAGATTAGGGAATCGACTTTAGGGAGGCGCACTCGTGGCCGGCAGTTTAAACAAAGTAATGATTATTGGAAATCTAGGCCGCGATCCTGAGGTGCGGTCTTTTCAAAATGGTGGCAAGGTTTGCAATCTGCGGATTGCTACATCGGAACGGTGGCGCGATAAAAATTCAGGTGAAAACCGTGAAAAAACTGAATGGCATTCCGTATCGATTTTTTCTGAGGGACTTGTCCGCGTTTGTGAACAATATCTTAAAAAAGGGTCTAAGGTTTTTGTTGAAGGTCAATTGCAAACGCGCAAATGGCAAGATCAAAGTGGCAATGATCGCTACTCCACAGAAGTTGTTTTGCAAGGTTACAGTGGTACTTTAACGATGCTTGATGGTCGTGATGGTGGCGGCGATAGTGGAAATAACTTTGGCCAAGGTAATCAAGGCGGCGGATCACAGGGCGTCGGGTATGACAGCAATCCACAAGGAGGTATTGGACACTCCGATCTGGACGATGAGATCCCGTTCTAAACGCAAACACTGCCTAGAAAGACCCTTTGTCGAACTGCAAACTAATTTTTGTTTGATCCACTTTTTGCGCAATAACTCACGCATTTGCAAACTCGGTCTCTTGGTATGAGAGGTGTCATATGCGCGGCCGTCGTTACAACGTTTTGTAGTCTCATTAATCGTTTTTTGGATTGACGTATTAAAACACGGT
>DLZA01000173.1:0-5114 GCA_003447515.1 Paracoccaceae bacterium | reverse complement strand
CAATAACCTTCTTCGAGTGCGGGTGTAAAACTTAACCGTTCTAGATTGTCTTAACCACATTTTTGATCTGTTTTTGCTTCTAATTTACAACTAATTTGGGTGGCAAAACATCGTTTTATATGGAAGGCAGCAAAAGTTCGGTAAGCAGGTTTTAAACATTAAAATAAAAAGAAAATCTGCTGAAACAGTTTTGTAAATGTTGTTCAGGAACGTTGATTAGGATATACTGACGGTCATTAGATTTAAAACAAGGCAGATCAGTGTGAGCGACAAAATCGAAGAGCAGCCGGAAGTTCCAGCTGAGCGTCCTGTATTCGACGGTCCATCCATTAGTATTGAAGAGGAGATGAAGTCATCTTACCTCGACTATGCGATGTCAGTGATTGTTAGTCGGGCAATCCCAGATCTGCGTGACGGTTTAAAACCTGTTCATCGGCGCATTTTGTATGCCATGAACGAAGGTGGTTATACCCATGACAAATCCTACCGAAAGGCTGCAAAATCCGTTGGGGATGTGATGGGTAGCTATCATCCACATGGTGACAGCGCTATCTACGACTCACTTGTGCGAATGGCACAGGATTTCTCCATGTCACTGATGTTGATCGATGGCCAGGGCAATTTTGGCTCGATGGATGGGGACAATCCCGCTGCCATGCGATATACAGAGGCGCGATTGGCTAAATCGGCGCAGTCTTTGCTCGCAGATTTAGACAAAGATACCGTGGATTTCCAAGATAATTATGACGGGAAAGAAAAAGAACCGACTGTTTTGCCTGCAAAATACCCCAACATGTTGGTGAATGGCGCAGGTGGTATTGCTGTAGGTATGGCCACTAATATTCCCCCGCATAATTTGGGTGAAGTAATTGATGCGACCCATGCGTTAATCGAAAATCCAGATCTATCATCTGAAGATTTGATGGAATTTATCCCCGCTCCTGATTTTCCAACTGGAGGTGTGATTCTCGGTCGTTCGGGAGCAAAGAAAGCCTACACCGAGGGACGGGGATCCGTGATTATGCGTGCAAAAACTCGTATTGAGGAAATCCGTAAGGACCGCTTCGCTATTATCCTCGATGAAATCCCATATCAGGTTAACAAATCAACGATGATTGAAAAAATTGCGGAATTGGCACGGGACAAAAAGATTGAAGGTATCGCCCATGTTCAGGATGAATCTGATCGTGTTGGTGTGCGTGTGGTGGTTGAGCTGAAGCGAGACTCAACGCCAGAGGTAGTTCTAAATCAGCTATATCGATTTACTCCCATGCAAACTTCTTTTGGTTGTAATATGTTGGCGCTGAATGGTGGTCGCCCTGAACAGCTAACGTTACGTGATTTCCTGACATACTTTTTGAATTTTCGAGAAGAGGTCGTTGCACGTCGAACTGTGTTTGAATTACGCAAAGCACGTGAGCGGAGCCATGTATTATGCGGCCTGGCCGTTGCAGTGTCCAATGTGGATGAAATCGTTGCGACGATCCGTACGTCAGCCGATCCGGCCGAAGCGCGAGAAAAATTGATGACGCGTCTTTGGCCTGCAATTGATATTGCAGAATACATCAAACTTATCGACGATCCGAGCCATACGATGAATGACGATGGGACTTATAACCTGTCCGAAGAACAGGCACGTGCTATTTTGGAACTGCGTCTGCAACGTTTGACGGCAATGGGTGTCAAAGAAGTAACAGATGAACTGCAGTTGTTGGCTGGAAAAATTACTGACTTTTTAGATATTTTGCGCTCTCGTTCGCGGATCATGGAAATAATTAACAATGAGTTGTCCGAAGTGCGTAGACAGTTTGCTGTTCCGCGTCGCACAGAAATCATAGAATATATAGAAGGCTTTGAAGATGAAGATTTGATTGAGCGAGAAGATATGGTTGTGACTATAACCAACTCTGGCTACATTAAACGCACTCCGTTGGATGAGTTCCGCGCTCAAAAACGTGGCGGCAAAGGGCTGCAGGGCATGGCAACCAAGGATGAAGATTTCGTTACGACGCTATTCGTTGCCAACACCCATACCCCCCTGTTGTTCTTCACAACCGATGGCATGGTTTATAAGTTGAAAACCTGGCGCTTACCTTCCGGTGGACGTACCGCACGCGGCAAAGCCATTGTAAACATCTTACCAATTGCTAGCGGAGTCTCAATTGCAGCTGTAATGCCTGTGGATAGGGTTGAGGACGAGTGGGATGAACTCCAGGTTATTTTCGCCACCAGTGCTGGGACTGTTCGACGAAATCGCTTGTCTGACTTTGCAAATGTGATGCGAAATGGTAAAATTGCTATGAAGCTGGAGGGTGATCATTCAGAAACCCGCTTGATAAATGTGCGGATTTGCTCAGAAGATGATGACATTATGCTGTCGACCACAGCCGGACGCGCTATACGCTTTCGCTCTTCTGATGTGAGGGTCTTCAATTCGCGGGCTTCTGTTGGGGTGCGTGGTATTCTGTTGAGAGACGACGATCAGGTTGTTTCGATGTCTGTAATTCGTCACTTTGAAGCAAGCCCTGATGAACGCACAGCATATCTTAAGATGCGGCGCTTGGTTGCAGGTGTAGCAGATGATGTCGAGATAGAAGAAGAGGAAAGCAATTCTTACGCAGCAATTTCGCAAGAACGTTATGCTGAAATGTCTGCTGCTGAGAACTTATTATTGACAATTACTGTTCAAGGGGCTGGTAAATTATCTTCTAGCCACGATTATCCCCTGCGCGGACGTGGTGGCCAAGGTGTAATGGCGATGGATAGCAAGATGCGCGGTGGGCCAATTATTTCGTCCTTTCCAGTAGAATTAGGCGATCAGGTCATGCTTGCGACATCTACCGGGCAATCGATCCGTGTACCAATCGAGGACATTTCTTTCCGATCTCGTAGTGCGGGAGGTGTGCGTGTATTCAATACTAGCACAGGCGAAGAAGTGGTCTCTGTCGCTTATATCGCAGATCAAGGTGATGATGACTCAGAGGGCACGCCAAATAGTGTTGATGGCTCTTAAAATTAAATTGGTTATTATTAAGTGCAAAATAGTTGAAGAATATTATCTTTAGCGTAAAGCCGACTGTAACTCTGGCATTGATTAGGACGACTCCAATTAAGTCTCTAAAATTTTTTATGGTGCAATGTTATGGAATTACTTCTAACGGCTTTGTTGCTTTTTTATTCAGCCATCACCTAATTATTTGTAACGAGCAACTGCGACGATACCAGCAGAAAAAACCTACTATTTGCAGCTTTCCAATCGGGCAACCCTGCCCTAAACCCAATACATGACAGAACCAATACACATTATTGGCGGTGGCGTAGCGGGTTCTGAAGCCGCCTGGCAAATCGTATCCGCTGGCCTGCCCGCTGTAATTCATGAAATGCGTCCGACAGTAGGGACCTTTGCGCATCAAACAGACAGTTTGGCTGAACTTGTATGTTCAAACTCTTTTCGCTCGGACGATCACGAATCCAATGCTGTAGGTCTACTCCATTGGGAAATGCGTGAAGCTGGCAGCCTTTTGATGGAAATGGCCGAAGTGCATAAGATTCCCGCTGGAGGTGCGCTTGCCGTGGATCGCGAACCGTTCGCTATGGCCGTTACCGAACGACTCTTAAACCACCCACTTTTCACGTTACAACGTGGTGAGGTTTCTAGTCTACCAACGACTGATTGGGGGCAAACAATTATCGCGACGGGCCCACTAACTTCTTCGTCCTTAGCGCAGTCTATTCTTAAAGAAACTGGTGAAGATTCGCTTGCCTTTTTCGATGCGATTGCACCGATAGTTTATGCTGATAGTATCGACATGACAAAAGCATGGTTTCAATCCCGATATGACAAGGGTCAAAACAAAGAGGAACGAACTGCCTACCTAAATTGTCCAATGGACAGGGACACTTATGAGGCTTTCATCGCTGCGTTGTTAAACTCAGAAAAGACTAGATTCAAAGATTGGGAGAAAGATACACCATATTTTGATGGGTGTTTGCCGATTGAAGTAATGGCAGAGCGAGGAAGCGAAACCTTACGTTTTGGCCCAATGAAACCCGTAGGTTTGACAAATCCTCACAATCCTAACGAACGGCCCTATGCTGTTGTACAATTGCGCCGCGATAATGCGCTAGGAACGCTCTTTAATATCGTAGGTTTTCAGACTAAAATGAAATATGAGGAGCAAATTAAGGCGTTTTCTCTTATACCGGGACTAAAGAATGCAAAATTTGCACGCCTGGGTGGCATTCATCGCAATACGTTCATCAATTCCCCTCGCCTCCTAGATAATCAGATGCGTTTGAAGTCACGTCCTGATATTCGCTTTGCAGGTCAGATTTCAGGTGTTGAGGGATATGTTGAAAGCGGTGCAATGGGCATTCTTGCAGGACGTTTGGCTGTTGCGGATGCTAAAGGTGATGTCTTAGTTGCCGTACCACAAACGACAGCGATGGGTGCGCTTGTGACCCATATTACGGGTGGTGCAGATTCAAAAACTTTCCAACCGATGAATGTAAACTTTGGCTTGTTCCCTCTTGTTGAAGGTGTGAAGGGTGGACGGCGCAATCGGAAGAGCCGCTACAAAGCCTACACGGATCGTGCGAAAGCTGACTGGCAGGCCTGGTTGCAAGCCACGTAGAGGCAACTCATGTTTTGCTCGGGAGGAGCATTCATGAAATATCACAAAGGCTATTTGGATGCTGCGCATAAACTAACTACCCTGTATAAAAAAGTAGTTGAAGTTACTGTGATAAATTGTGGGTTTAAATTGGTATGCAAGGAATATGGCCAACATCTACTCAAAAAAACGTGAAATCAAATGTTGACGTGCTGGAATGTCAGTAAAAATTGAACGGTTTGCACCTTCGCCAACAGGTCTTCTTCACCTTGGTCATGCTTTTTCCGCATTGACTGCTTTCCAGTCCGCTCAACGTGCTGGTGGCCGATTACTTCTACGGATTGAGGATATTGACGGACTACGATGCAAGCCAACGTTTGTGGAGTCAATTTTTGAAGATCTCGCTTGGCTTGGTATTGAGTGGCAAAAGCCGCCCTTATTTCAGTCTGGACGATTAGTAGCATACCAAAAAGCCGTAAAAAGACTTTCGGATATGGATTT
>DLZA01000257.1 GCA_003447515.1 Paracoccaceae bacterium | reverse complement strand
TAAAGCGTCTGACATTCTTCAACTAGGAGACTATTTATCTCGCAAACCAGCTGCTCTGTCGGGTGGTCAACGTCAACGGGTCGCAATTGGACGCGCTATCGTGCGCGGACCCGAAGTTTTCCTATTTGACGAACCTCTATCCAACCTAGACGCTGAACTGCGAGTAGACATGCGAGTTGAAATCGCACGCCTACACAATGAACTTGATGCAACCATGATTTACGTAACCCACGATCAGGTAGAGGCCATGACCCTCGCAGACAAGATTGTCGTTTTGCGCGCGGGCCATATCGAACAGGTTGGCCCACCCATGCATTTGTACACAGATCCAGATAATAAATTCGTAGCAGGCTTCATTGGTTCACCTTCCATGAACTTCTTAAATGGAACCGCAAGCCGAAAGGGTGCCACGATCAACGCCACAGGCCAATACATTGCGTCGGGGATCACACCCGACAGCGGCGAGGTTATTGTCGGCCTTCGCCCTCAGAAAATAACCTTGGCCAAAGACGAAAATGGCCCCCTTACAGTAGCCCTGACCGAACAACTCGGTGGCGTTTCATACACTTACGCGAAAGCAACCACTGGTGAACGCATAGTCGTAGAAATCCGAGGTTCGGATACTTTAAAAGCAGGAACAAAGGTCTCGATGGCGTTTGATCAATCGGACGCCTACTTCTTTGGTGCACAAACGGAACAGCGCCTTCGATAAAAATCATTTGAACCAAATGCGATTCTGCGGCACAAACTTGCATAAGGGAGCCGTCACATGCATGCATTGATCACACAAGACCATATCGACACATTTCAACGCGACGGTGTTGTTTTGATCAAAGGCCTATTCGCAGATCACGTCGAAACCCTGCGTAGGGGGATCGAGGTAAACATGTCCAAACCTGGCCCTTACGCTGCTGAAAACTTACAAGATAACGACACAGGCCGATTTTTTGATGATTACTGCAACTGGACACGCATTTCTGAGTTCGAACAGGTAATCCGCCAATCTGACGCAGCCGAAGTCGCTGCTGACTTGATGAAATCAAACTCTGTCCAAGTGTTCCACGACCACGTTTTGGTCAAAGAGCCGGGCACATCCAAACCGACACCTTGGCACCAAGACGCGCCTTATTATTTTGTTGAGGGCGAACAAACCATCAGCTTTTGGTCCCCTCTTGATTCCGTAACAGACGCATCCTTGCGCTGTGTTGCTGGCAGCCACAAATGGGAAAAACAAGTTGTTCCAACACGTTGGCTAAATGAAGATAACTTCTATCCAGAATCAGATGCCTACATGGCAGTGCCCGATCCAGATGCAGACGGGATGAACGTCACTGAATGGCCCATGGAACCGGGCGATGCAGTTGCGTTTAACTACAGCACTTTGCACGGCGCACGAGCGAATGTGTCAAAAAACCGCCGCCGCGCGTTTTCTTTACGTCTTGTTGGCGATGATGCACGCTACGTTGAACGCCCTGGCCCAACTTCGCCACCGTTTCCTGGGCACAATATGGGTGTGGGTCAAAAACTACGCGAAGATTGGTTTCCAACAATTTTTAAACGCTAAGTTCGATCCGCTGCGGCACGCTCCAACCGATCATTAATAGCAAGACCCAAGCCCATCATCGGCACAGGTGAAATTGCGATTGTTTGCCCCTTTGTAGCCATCGCATCTGCCTTGTGTAAAACCGCAAATAAATTTGCCGCCGCTTCAGAAACGCTCCCCATTTCTGAAAGCGAAATATCCGCACTCGAAACTGCACCAAATCCGATCAATATCTCTCCATCTTCCTTCGCCGTCGCATTAATACGAACCGCCACATTTGGCGCATAATGCGATGCCAATTGCCCCGGTGATTGCGGTGTTTTTGGATCACTGGGCCGTAAAATCGCCCCCCGCAAAACTGCCTCGATATCTTCAATAGCAACGCCGCCCGCCCGCAACAAGGCAACGTCGTCCTTCACCATCAAAATCGTTGACTCCAAACCAACCGCGCAATCACCACCCTCAAGAACACCGTCAATCCGCCCATATAGCCCAGCCATCACATGCGCCGTGCGTGTCGGGCTTATCCCGCCCGATGGATTGGCGGAAGGGGCTGCAACTGGCCCGTCAAAAGCCGCTAACAAAGCGTGCGCACCTTCATGCGCAGGTACACGAATTGCAACAGTATCCAAACCCGCCGTTACCAGAGACGACAATCCCGCATCACGGCGAACAGGCACAACCAAGCTCAATGGGCCGGGCCAAAATGCATAGGCTAACTCTCGAGCCTTATCCGAAAACACACCGTATTTTTCGGCACTATCCAAATTTGCTACATGAATAATCAGCGGGTTAAACGCAGGGCGGCCCTTCGCAGCATATATCGCAGCCACAGCCGTTCCATTTCGCGCATCGCCACCCAATCCGTAAACAGTTTCAGTAGCAAACGCCAAAAGCCCGCCAGCGCGTAATACATCCGCCGCCAATAAGAATTCTTCAGGATGAAAATGATAAGTTTTTTGTGGCATTTGACGCATCGTCTTTGTTATTGTTCCGTGATTATCGTTGTAGACATGCGATCAACACAGATTTGATATCGTTTACCCGAATGGCCCGCTAAAGCAAACCCGTGACGCAAAAGGAAACACAATGCCTTATTCAGCCCCTACAGCCGAACACCTACATTTGCTGCGGAATGTCCTAAACTACAAGGACGTTGCCGCGACAGAACGGTTCAAAGAAGCAGGCGATGAAATGGTATCTGCGATCCTGTCCGAAGCGGCCAAAATGGCGCAAGACGTGCTCGCTCCGCTGCAACGTCCAGGGGATTTACAACCAGCGCATCTCGAAAATGGTGTCGCACGCACTGCGCCA
>DLZA01000308.1 GCA_003447515.1 Paracoccaceae bacterium | reverse complement strand
ACCTGCCTCAATAACTTTACGCCCTCCTTGTGAGGGCGTTTTTTTTTATACGTTTTCAATGAGTTTGCGTTTCTAGCTCTTATTTTACCTTAGTAAGTTGGTCAATACGGGCTTGAAGTGCTGCTTGATAAACATAAGGCGAGGTCGATTTCGTTTTCCATTCTTTTGAAGATCACTGGATTCGTTATTGACCCGAATCGATTCCTAAGTGGGTCAGCTTTTGTCTATTTCTGGGTAATATAAGTAAATTAAAGCTAATAATTTCCTAAATGTTAGCGCGATAACGTAAATGTAGATTGTTTCGCTATCCAATTTTTGTGCCAGCTATATGTGGTGAAATGAGATTACAACAGAAGCTTCCTCATGGGTTCAGTGGTAACTGTGTGATTATGAAGTCCACAATGGATAGTGCTCTGCTTTGGTGGCTTTTACTGTTATAGACTAATAATTGAATTAATGTTTAGCAGAAACGAAAAGATATGTAGGGCTTTGCCGCGTGCTGTTGATAAAGTTGAAATGCATCCTCGTATATATCTCCAAAAAAGTCATTGCATCACTATAAAATATAAACAGCAAATCACGTTTTCAATTAACATATAACAGAATAAGGAATCGAATTGATGCAACGATTGTTGGCGGAAGGCCTTGGGACAACTTTTTTATTGGCTACTGTGATTGGCTCTGGGATAATGGGTGAAACTTTGGCAGATGGGAACGCGGCCATTGCATTACTCGGAAATACGATTCCTACGGGTGCGATTCTTGTAGTTCTTATTACGATCTTTGGACCCATTTCCGGCGCCCATTTTAATCCAGCCGTGACCTTAGCATTTTTTCTAAAACGTGATATTTCATTCTACGAAGCCGGCGGTTTTATTATTGTACAAATAATTGGAGGCATATTGGGTGTCTGGGCCGCACATTTGATGTTTGCCGAGGATGTATTACAAATTTCAATGAAAATGCGTTCGGGTCCGGCACAAGGATTTTCAGAGTTGGTTGCGTCATTTGGGCTGCTAATAGTGATTTTTGGTGGTATTCGCCACAAACCAGATGCCATTCCCGTTTTGGTTGGCTTGTACATAACAGCTGCCTATTGGTTTACAGCGTCTACTAGTTTTGCGAACCCCGCAGTTACCATTGCAAGGATGTGGAGCGATACATTCGCAGGAATTGCCCCTGCCAGTGCGCCCCTATTTATTGCAATGCAGTTGATTGGAGCTGTATTAGCAGTCGCTGCAACCAAACCCTTGTTTTTTGATACCCATTAATCTGACGCAAAAAGCATGGGTTGCAAGCGAGCACGGGTCAAGGTAGCCGACTGCTATGAATGACCACGCAATTTTTGACGAGGGGCGTCCGTCGCCCTGCCCCGAGCCTTTCAATCTCGCGCAGTATGTTTTATCGGTAGGAAAAGATAATACAGCCGCTCTAGAAGTTTTTAATGAAGGTATAGAACGTTGGAGCTACGCGGATCTACGAGATGCAGTTTGGCGCACTGCGGGTGGATTGATCGATCTAGGGTTAAAAGAGGGCGATCGATTATTATTGCGAATTGGCAATGATACTTCTTTCCCCATTCTTTTCTTGGCAGCTGTAACCGTCGGCATTGTCCCCGTGCCTACTTCGGCACTACTCACTGAAAAGGAAGTAGTGCTTATTGTTGCAGAATTACGTCCATCGCTGGTCGCGTTCGCGGGTGGATTGACGCCAGTGGAAAATCTTGGTGTACCAACAATCAATGCGCAAGACTTAGCAAAACTACGCCAAGCAGAGCCTGCAAGCCCGATCATGGGTCCACCTGATCGACTTGCATATATGATCTATACCTCTGGTACATCTGGGAAACCGCGAGCTGTGATGCATGCCCACCGTGCTATCTGGGCACGACGAATGATGTGGGACGGTTGGTATGGGCTACGTAATGATGACCGCATACTGCATGCGGGAGCCTTCAATTGGACCTACACGCTTGGAACAGGACTAATGGACCCCTGGGCGGTTGGAGCAACAGCAATGGTGTATACCGGCTGCCCAGATCGAAAAATTTGGGGTCGCATTGCAAAACAACATCAAGCTTCCATTTTTGCGGCTGCACCAGGTATTTACAGGCAGATCGTGGAAAATGGCGCGGAAGGTTTCGAAAGCTTGCGCCACGGTTTAAGTGCCGGTGAAAAAATGCCTCCATCAGTTTTGTCTTCGTGGATACAACAAACGGGCAAAGCCATTTATGAGGCTTTAGGTATGAGCGAAGTTTCCACATTTATCTCATCTTCTCCAAAAGTTTCACCCCGCAAAGGTACAGCTGGCAAAGCACAAATAGGTAGAAGACTTGCTATTCTTAACGCAGACGGCCCCGTTGGTTTTGGACAGTCCGGTGTATTGGCCATCTCAAAAAGTGACCCAGGCCTGATGCTTGGGTATTTTGAAAAAGAGGCTGAGACGCTGCAGAAATATCAAGGTGAATGGTTTTTGACAGGTGACACAGTTTCTATGGACCGAGATGGTTACGTAACTTATCTCGGTCGTGATGATGATATGATGAATGCTGGTGGATACCGAGTTTCACCAATTGAGGTTGAAACGGCTATGATGACTTGCGACGGCATATTGCAAGCAGCAGCAGCCGAGGTCGAAATCCGAGACGGTGTAACAGTAATTGCAGGATTCTATGTTGGACCTGATACATTAGAGGATGCGCTAGTGAAAATCTGCAAACAAGTACTCGCAAAATATAAAAGGCCACGTATGTTCGTGAAAATGAATGCACTCCCGTTGGGAGCAAATAACAAAATTCAACGTAAAGTATTGCGTAATTGGACGCCATCATGACCAAACTTGACATTATTTCAGACCCAATTTGTCCTTGGTGTTACATCGGCAAAACTAAATTAGATCGTGCGCTCGAAAAGCATCCAGAACATGATTTTATCCTCGAATGGCATCCATTCCAACTCAATCCATCAATGCCCTCTAAGGGAATGGATCGGCGTGAGTATTTAGAGGCGAAGTTTGGTGGAAAAAAACGAGCGGTAGAAGTTTACAGCGATATTGCAAATGCAGCAGAAGCCGCTGGTCTCGAAATTAACTTTGAGGGCATTAAACGCACACCAAGCACTCTTAATGCTCATCGGCTAATGCATTGGGCTGCTCTTGAGGGTAAACAGAATGCGGTAGTCGATCGCCTATTCAGAGCTTATTTCCGTGAAGGTCATGATATTTCTTCTCACGACATTTTAACTAATATAGCAACGAGTGTTGGCATGCAGGCTGATGTAACGCGTCACTTGCTTATGAGCAGTGCTGACGAAAAGGACATTCAAGACCGTGATGCTGCTGCTCGT
>DLZA01000003.1:4362-12273 GCA_003447515.1 Paracoccaceae bacterium | reverse complement strand
CCACCAAAAGGTTGGAGACTAAAATGACTTTGCAGACCCACAATTTTGAAGCCGATACCGGTAAAATCCTCAACATCGTTATTAACTCATTATATTCTGATCGTGATATCTTTTTGCGTGAATTGCTGTCAAACGCTTCAGACGCAATACACAAGCGTAAATTTCTGGGACAAACAGAGCAAAGAATCTTGAACCCTGGCGTGGATGAGATCTTTGTAAATGTCGATAAAAAGAAGAAAACCATTGATATTTTAGATACAGGTATTGGACTTAGTGCAGCGGACCTAACCGAGACATTGGGTACAATTGCACGCTCGGGTACATCATCATTTCTGGACAGCATCGAGGAAGCCTCAGATTCAAAAGACGCTGCAAAAGCGCTTATTGGTAAGTTTGGCGTTGGTTTTTATTCGGCTTTTATGGTTGCAGAAAAAGTCGTTGTGACCACTCGAAAAGCAGGTGAATCAGTTATAAATGTTTGGGAAAGCGATGGACAATCAGGGTACACTATTTCCAATTTAGAAGATGGATTTGAGGTTGGCACTTCAATCAAATTATTTTTGAGGAAAGATGCGAAAGAATATGCTGATTTGAATAAAATCAAATCCTTAATTAAAAAGTATTCTGACCATATTTTAGTACCAATTTTTATCCAATCCGGTGTTGAAGAGAAAGAGCAAGCAAATAGTGCACAAGCCCTTTGGACTAAATCGCCGTCCGATGTTTCCAAAGAAGAGTACGATGAATTTTACAAAAGTGGCCTGGGGTCTTTTGATGAACCATACGTCACGATACACAATAAGACAGAGGGTTCGATTGACTTTACTAATCTCCTGTATGTGCCAAAAACAGCGCCATTTGATTTGTTTGAACCGGAAAGAAAAACAAAAGTTGGCCTTTACATCAATCGTGTCTTTATTAGCCAAGATGTTGATGGGATCATCCCGACATGGTTACGTTTTGTAAAAGGTATTTTGGACACAACAAGCCTAGATCTGAACGTTAGCAGGGAAATGGTCCAAAATAGTCCTGTTATCAAAAAGATCTCGAAGTCTCTTACTAAGCGTGTCCTCTCTGAACTAAAAAAGAAAATGAAAAAGGATAAAGAGGGATACGATGCCTTTTGGGATCAGTTTGGAAAGGTTCTCAAAGAAGGCCTTTACGAGGATGCTGAAAATCGTGAGAAAATCGCCGAAATTACTCGTGCTTATTCTTTCAAACACGAAAAAATGATCAACTTAGACAACTATATTGAGGAGATGGTCGAAAAGCAGGACAAGATTTACTATCTTGCAGCGGATACATTAAAGCAGGCTAAATCCAGTCCTCACCTTGAGGGTTTTAAAGCCAAGGATGTTGACGTCTTATTAATGACAGACCCCATTGATGCGTTTTGGATGTCCCAAATGGGTACTTATAAAGAGAAGCCCTTTCTTTCTGTCTCCCGTGACAAATATGACCTATCTGAGCTTTCTGATGAAAGCCAAGAGGACAATGACAAAATTCAAGAAACTGATACGGTAGCCGCACTTATTAAGGACTGTCTTGCAGACTTAGTTGAAGACGTTAAAGCGACTACTTCACTTGTCGAAAGCCCAGTACGATTGGTCGCAGGTGAAGGTGGATTGGATTTCAACCTTGAACGCATCCTTAAAGCCCAGAATGCAGATTTCGAAGGTGGTAAGAAAATATTGGAAGTGAACTGCAATCATGAACTTGTCAAAAAGATACCAGACCTGTCTGAAGGGTTACAAAAATCTGTAAGCCGAGTTTTATTTGAACAGGCAAGATTATTGGATGGCGAAATGCCGTCGGATCCACAACAATTCTCTAAAGATCTGATTTTAATTGGAAGCGCTCTTTAATTAAGCTTTTAAATTTTGTTCTTGATGCGTGCATTTGCAAAGGCAATTGCAAATGTGTCAGCGTCTATATCTAATTTGTCCTGAGAACTGGTCGATGACGGTAGATAGAGAAATCGTTTGACAGCTATTTTACGGCCTGAAAGTAGGAATAAAATAGCTGAGAGTTTTGTCGCCGGTTAAACTTGACACGTTATCAAATATCCCGTGGAGCTAATAAGAATGCAACGCCATTTACCAATGTTCCTGTCCGATTTTTAACTTTGTTTTGGAAGGTATTTTCTTCTTGAGCCTCCTGTAACTGGAAGCTTTATATCTTAGTTAAAATCGGCTGAGGGTGAAAAATGGTGCAAGTGACACTGTATGTAGATGGTATGTCTTGCGGATCTTGCGTTGGACGCGTTGAAAACTTACTGGTTGACCTGCAAGGGGTTTCAGAGGTTTCCGTCAATTTGGCGTCTGAGGCGACGTGGCTTTCTTTGGATAATACTGAGTGTCTAAAGGACGTGGCCCGGGTGCTGGATCAACAAGGATACCCTGCTCGCAAAGCTCGGATTACCCTAAATATCGCATCCATGTCTTGCGCGTCTTGTGTTGAACGAGTCAACAAGGTGCTCAGTGATCTCCCAGGAGTTACGTATGCGGCTGTGAACTTTGCTACGGAGACGGCTGTTGTTGAATATCTAGAGGGTGCGGTCACGCCGGCAGATCTGATTAGAGCAACGGCAATGATTGGCTACGCTGCTGAAATCGTCGTCGCCAATGGCGGACTGTCACGTGCGGAGCGTAAGGCTGAAGAAGTCGATGAGCTGCGTCGCAATGTCCTTTTAGCGTTTATCCTTACATTTCCAGTTTTCGTTTTAGAGATGGGGGCACATTTGATCCCGTCATTTCAAATTGTCATCGAGAAAACGATTGGGATACAGACATCATGGATCCTCCAGTTCCTTCTGGTAAGTACCGTGCTTTTTGGTCCAGGTCGGTCTTTTTTTACCAAAGGCATTATGGCGCTGTTGCGCGCTACCCCGGATATGAACAGCCTTGTTGCGATGGGTTCCAGTGCTGCTTGGGGCTTCTCAATCGTTGCCACATTTGTGCCTAGCCTGCTGCCTGATGGTGCGCGCGCAGTCTATTTTGAAGCTGCGGCCATGATTGTGGTTCTTATCCTTATTGGCCGATGGTTAGAGGCTCGTGCAAAAGGGCAAACAGGGGCTGCAATACAGGCACTTCTTGGTTTGCAGGTACGCACCGCCCGGATTTTGAAGGGTGGCCAACCTGCAGAAGTTGATGTTGATGCGCTTTGTGTTGGCGACATTATCCTTGTGCGCCCCGGTGAGCGTATAGCAGTGGATGGAGAAATCACCAGTGGCACCAGCAATGTTGATGAAAGTATGATAACGGGCGAACCCATACCGGTTGCGAAAGAAACGGGGGCCATCGTCACTGGTGGCACGGTTAACGGTACTGGCAGCTTGACGTTCCGTGCGTCCCGTGTCGGTGCAGACACAACATTAGCGCAGATCATCCGGACAGTTGAAGATGCACAAAGTGCCAAACTGCCAATACAAGGCCTTGTAGATCGGGTGACGCTGTGGTTCGTGCCTGCCGTTATGGCTTTGGCTACATTGACCGTTGTCTTTTGGCTATTGATTGGCCCAGACCCTTCTCTAAAGAATGCTTTGATTGCGGGCGTTTCGGTCCTGATCATAGCCTGCCCTTGTGCTATGGGTTTGGCCACACCGACTTCAATAATGATTGGTACCGGCCGGGCGGCAGAAATGGGCGTGTTGTTCCGTAAGGGCGACGCACTTCAAGAACTTGCAACCGTAGACATTATTGCGCTCGACAAGACTGGAACTTTGACTGAAGGGAAGCCTTCAATTACTGATTTTATTGTCACTGAAGGGTTTGACCGCAAACTCGTCCTCGGCTTGATTGGCGCTGTCGAGGATCAGTCTGAGCATCCAATTGCGCAGGCTATTATCCAAGGAGTGAAGCGCGAAGGCATTAAAGTGCCAACCGCGTTAAATTTCCAGTCAGCTACCGGATATGGAGTTGCGGCCATAGTAGAGGGTCGGAAAGTCCTCGTTGGAGCGGACCGTTACATGATCCAGGAAAAAATTGACGTGTCCGCCTTCGTTAAAATAGACCAGGAATTGGCTAAACTTGGCCGCACCGTTTTGTACGGGGCAATCGACGGAAGGCTCGCAGCCGTTATCGCGGTTTCTGATCCTGTGAAGTCAAAGAGCCACTCTGCAATCGCTTCTCTGAAGAAACGTGGCTTGCAAGTCGTGATGATTACTGGAGACAATCAGGAAGCAGCGGAGGCAATTGGGCGAGAGACCGGGATTGATCATGTGATCGCCGGCGTTCTTCCCACCGGAAAAGTCACCGCACTCGACGATCTTAGAGCAGGCGGACACAAAATCGCTTTTGTTGGTGACGGTATCAATGATGCACCTGCGCTGGCCAACGCAGATGTTGGCATCGCGATCGGTACTGGCACGGATGTGGCAATTGAGTCAGCAGATGTTGTGCTGATGTCAGGTGATTTGCGCGGTGTGGTCAATGCGTTCCAAGTTTCGACACGGACACTGTCGAACGTTCGCCAGAACCTTGTTTGGGCGTTCGGGTATAACGTTGCTTTAATCCCGGTTGCTGCAGGTATACTTTATCCCGTCTTTGGGCTTTTACTGTCTCCTCCATTTGCTGCTGGCGCTATGGCGCTGTCGTCTCTGTCAGTCCTGACAAATGCCTTGCGCTTGCGTCGGGTTACCCCGGCTATGAGCGAAGATTAATGGCTTGATTTGTTCGCACTACACGTTGGAACCAAAGTTGAAGAATAGGAAAATTAGCGAGTGATAATAATTAGACTGAAACAATTTTTTTACGTTGACCGTACTGTTGGCCTGTAAATACAAAGTGCTATAAAATATTTGGCAACCCTGCTAGTTTCAAAGGTAAGTAGCCTTGCATTTACTTTTGCACAGTAATTGTTTGAGGCGGGTTGCCGTCAAAATAGTTTTGGTAGGCTTGTTGATATGCGTCTTCTAGATGCTTTGTGTACTGATCTGTATCAAAAAGAGGATGTGTCTGACGATTAGTTGCTAACTTTTGTTTTATCTTGGTGAGCATCTTGGGGTTTGTTGCCAGCTCTAAAATGAGTGCTTCGTAATCTTGGTCGGTTTGCGTAATTAACTCAGGTAATCCAACGGCATTAAGTAAACTCCCCGCAACTCTGGCAGCAAACCCCTGGCCCATCTTGGTGACTACAGGTAGACCAGCCCAGAGCGCTTCTGTGGCTGTTGTGTGTGCATTGAAACTAAAAGTATCAACAAACAAATCAGCTAGCCTGTGTCTGGCTAGATGTTCATCCATCGGCACTCTATCCGCGAATACTATCCTTGAGGGTTCAACATTTTGTTTTTGAGCTTCGTTCTTCAAATTTAAATGAGATTGTTGATTAGACTGGCGCAGCCATAAAACACTATTTTCAACTTTATTTAGCAAACGCATCCAAATACTGAATTCCAAGCGCGTAATTTTATAGTTATTGTTGAAGCAGCAAAAAACAAAGGCATTTTCCGGCAATCCCATGTCACGACGTGTCAGGCTCCGTGTCGAAAATTCTCTGCTGTCATCAGTTGGCATGTAGGTATTAGGAAGATAAATTTTCTTTTCATTATAGTATTTTTGCTTTTCACGCGGGACTAAGCACTTGTCTGTGACTATATAATCCATAAAATCTGCACTCAGGGTTCCCGGGTAACCAAGATAGTTAATCTGAACGGGAGCAGCACGATACGCAAAAATACCGGCTCGGGTATTTTGTGTGTAGCCGGTCAAATCAATAGCAATGTCGATACCATCGTGCCTTGCCTGAAGCGCAACGTTTTTATCACTCACACCTTGCACATTTACAAAGCAATCAAACGACTTTATTAGCCGCTGTCGCATTTTACTTTGTTTCCTGCCGTGTAATGAGTAACCAAAAACTTCGAATTGATCACGGTTGTGTTTTTCAAGAACCTTAGCAATCAAATAAGCTACGGGATGTTCTTTGAAATCTGTGCTGAAATATCCAATACGAATACGGTTGGTTTTTTTTGACTGTTTGACTGGTGGTGGTAAAGGATTTTGTGGATATTTGGCTTCTGCATATATTTTTGAACGAGTTTGATGTCTTTTTGGAGAATCCTCTAAAGGTAGAAGGTCAAAAGGTGAAACATATTTTTCACACGTTCCCAATTTTGGGATTACAGCAGTATCTTTTTCTATGCTGTCCCAATCGCAAATATGTGCTTGCTGGTGCAGCTTTGCTGTTCTGGCTGTTTCATAATTAGGCTTGATTTTTAGTGCGTTGTCGTAAGCCTCAATCGCCTCCTCCAGCTTGCCCTGGTCTCTCAGGGCAATAGCCATATTGTTATAGGCTTCGGCATAATCTGGTTTGAATGTCAGTGACTTTTTGTAAGCCTTTGTAGCCTCTTCCAATTTCCCCTGGCTGGCAAGAGTAACGCCCAAGTTATTGTAGGCTTCAGCATAATCAGGCTTGAGTAATAGCGCCTTTTTACAAGCCTCAATCGCCTCTTCCAGCTTACCTTGATCTTTGAGAGCTACGCCCATGTTGTGGTAGGCCTCAACGTAATTAGGTTTGATGGATAGTGCTTTGATGTAAGCCTTAATTGCTTCTTCCGACTTACCTTGGTCGGCAAGCGTGTTGCCCATGTTATAGTAAGCCTCAGCATAATTTGGCCTGATGGACAAAGCCTTTTTATAAGTCTCAACTGCCTCTTCCAGCTTACCTTGCTTTCGGAGAGCGTTACCCATATTGCCGAAGACTTCAACGTAATCAGGCTTGATGCTTATAGCCTTCCTATAAGCATTAATTGCCTCGTCCAGCTTACCTTGTTCCTTAAGAATAACACCAATTATTTTATAGGGTTCAGCATAATCAGGCTTGATATTTATGGCCTTTTTGAAAGCCAAAAGTGATAAATCAAGTCGCCCGAGACTTCTAAGTATAGCCCCTTGAATGTTGAACAAGCCAGCGGACAACGGGAATTTCTGAATTAAAGTCTCAGCCTGTTTTAAAGCATGTTGAAACTGACCTCGGTTATATAGGTCGATTAATGATTGCTGTTGATCTTGTGGCAGCTCCTGAGCTTTGGATGATTTTTTAACAAGCCCACCTGTTAAATTCTTAATCCCATCATGGGCTCTCTTGTTCTTGGGGAATTTGTACAGAATATCCTGATAGATAAGCCTAGCTTCCTCAGGGTTACTTTCTTGCACTTTACTCTTTGCCAGCTTGATCGCCTGATGCAGGCTGATGTTGTCGAGTATGTTAGGCAGCTGATATTTTGTTCCTAAGTTTGTGCTATTGGCTTTTAGTAGTGTTCCTTTGGCGCCATTCAACTTTCTCTCTAGTTTATCAAAACCTTCACCTTTAGCGCCATTTAGCTTGGCTTGAGCAAACACAGCTTGCGCATCCTCTATTCGACCAACTTCAAGCAAAGCATCGATGTAACTTACCCAATGCAACACATTATCAGCATCGTTCTCTAAGGCTGTTTCTAAAAATGGGAGCGCCTCTTCAAGTTTATCAGCTCCAACTGCGAGTAATCCCAAGTTATAATTAGCGTCAGAATTTTGGGGCTGTGCTTTTAATATTGAAGTATAAATTTGGGAAGCTAACTCGAATTGCCCCAATTGTTGGAATTTTGCACCCGTTTGCAAAAGTTTTTTTAACGTATCCGTCATACTTCCGACTCACCATTTATGCTTTTATCCCACCAACCAGCAATATTTGTGCCGATGTATGACGTGAAAGAAGTACTGTACCTTAATCTACAGTTTCCCGCGGGGTCATGAACTGGGGTCCTGGATCTCAGAAAGTCAATTTGAGGTACCTCTGAGATTGATTCAAAGCTACCATTCCGGGGATGAGAACGGGCCATGCAGCGTTTGTGTAGCATAAAAAGGTTGTCTCCACTCATGCCTCCGTACACAACAATTGCAATTAGGATGGATATTTCCGCTCATGTGCCAA
>DLZA01000003.1:0-4015 GCA_003447515.1 Paracoccaceae bacterium | reverse complement strand
ACCTCAACCTCAACCTCAACCTCGCCGCCGCTGCTATCTTTGAATGGCACCAACTTGGCGTGACATTAAGGGTGGTTTTGGTGACCTTGTTGAGACTGGTTCGCATAGATCTGACAGTACTTGTTCCAAGGCCCTTGGCTCCGTGATACACTTTTTAAGTATTGGGCTAAGGCTGTCATTTATCCAAGCTGCAGCGAGGGGCTGCCTTGAGCCCAACGTGTATCATAATGTTGATCGCGCAAATATAGGCTTTGTGATCACCTCAATGTGATGTAATTTACTGTTTGACTGGGATTGGGGGAATACATTGGATTATTATAATATCGATGTCTACGAGCGATCGGTTTCTACTAAGTCGTCGGATGCTCAACTTTGGTTCAATCGAGGTTTGATCTGGACTAACGCGTATTTTCATGACGAGGCCGTGGCCTGTTTTCACCGTTCAATTGAAGCCGACCCTGAATGTGCTATGGCGCATTGGGGGGTAGCTTACGCTTCTGGACCAAACTACAACATGCCTTGGGAACGGCGCGATGCGACTATGCGCAAAAAGACCGCGGAGACTTGCTATGCAGCGACCCAGACAGCTCTTGCGCTGATTGAGAAAGTAACTCCATTCGAACGCGCTATCATCGAGGCGCTTTCGTTTCGCTTTCCACAGAACTTACCGGCTGATTTCGAGGTAATGCGCGGTTGGAATGATGATTTCACCGACGCGATGAGAACAGTATTCGCAGCTTTTCCTGGAGACCTTGACGTCGCCTGCATCCTAGTCGAGGCAATCATGAACAGGACGCCATGGAATATGTGGGACCAGAAAACAGGTGATGTTGCAGAGGGCGCAGGCACGGTTGAAGCGCAGGTTGTTCTTGAAACAATGCTCGATCAAAATCCCGATTCCTGGTCGCACCCAGGATTACTTCACCTCTATGTGCATCTTATGGAGATGTCGCCAACTCCCGAAAAAGCCTTGAAAGCGGGAGATGTACTTCGGAAGCTCGTTCCGGACGCTGGTCATCTTATCCACATGCCAACACATATCGACGTTCAGTGTGGACACTACCAGGATGTTCTCCATTGGAACTGGAAAGCCACGCAAGTAGATCGCAAAGCACTCGATAGTATCGGGGTCTACAATCTCTATACTGGATACCGCATCCACAACTATCACTTTGCAGTTTATGGAGCAATGTTCCTTGGCCAATATGAGCCGGCCATGAGGATGGCGCAGGAACTGGCTGAGGTGACACCTGAAGAATTACTGCGGGTTGAGTCGCCACCGTTTGCGACGTTCTTTGAAAGCTATTTCGCACTTAAGGTTCATGTGATGATCCGGTTTGGAAGGTGGAAAGAGATTATTGAAGAGCCATTGCCCGAGGACCGACTACTTTGGGCAAACCTGACAGCAACGCTGCATTATGCGAAAGGTGTGGCCCATGCAGCAATCGGCGAAGTTCCGAATGCTGAGACAGAAAAAACAAAGTTCCTAACAGCTCGGGATGTTATGCCCAAAGATCGCCGTCTTCATAACGTGCTTTGCATAGACCAATTAGCAGTAGCTGAAGCGATGCTAGAGGGAGAAATTGAGTATCGGAAAGGCAACTATGATTTCGCCTATAGCCGGCTCCGTGATGCAGTAGTACTGGAAGACACCTTGCCTTACGACGAACCATGGGGCTGGATGCAGCCGACCCGACACGCACTTGGAGCCTTACTGCTTGAACAGGGGCATGTGGATGAAGCTGAAGCGATCTATCGGGAAGACCTTGGCCTAGGAGGAGAGCTGAGCCGTGCACAAATTCATCCGAATAATGTCTGGAGCCTACGTGGCTTGAACGACTGTTTGAAAGCAAAAGGCCAGGGATCAAGCAAAGAAAGCATATTGATTGCACAGAGCCTCGCATTCGCCGAAGCGCGCGCCGATAGGGTTGTTGGCGCATCATGCTTTTGTGCTCAAGCGGCACAATAGTCTGGCGAATATCAGGATGCAGACATAAGCGCAGCGATACTGCAAACTAGCTCATAGTTCCCGTGGGCACCCCTTTTCCCAGTGAGATACAGGCGTGCGTTTATATAAGTTCAATAGTATTTCCTTTATAAATTTTTACCCATTTATTGGCGGACTTGAACCATCGTGTTGAAGCAAATGATAAGTATCGAATATGGAGAAGAACGACCATAACCCTAGTAGGGATCAAGAATATGACTTTATTTGACAAGACCTCCAGAGAGATTTGTGCGTCCAACACCTTATTTTGTATGTTTGAGGACGCTGTCATTCACATGAAACGTAAGAAGCCCACTAGATTTTTTTGTGTAAGTGCCCCAAGCTAAATACATAACTTAACTTAAATTTGACGTCTTAGAAAACTCGTGTTTGAGCAGACCGCTTTTTATGGAGATGCAACTTGGATTGGGATGATCGGTATTCGATAGATGACTATTTGTTTGGTCAAAAGCCAGCGCAAGCGCTGCTGCAAAATGAAAAACACTTAGTGCCGTGCGGTGAAACGCTATTGATTGCAGACGGTGAAGGACGAAATTCAGTTTATCTTGCTAAAAAGGGGTTCAAAGTTACGTCATCCGATAGCTCGATAGTTGCTCAGGAAAAGGCTAAAGCTTTGGCGGATAGTCACTGCGTAAAAGTACATTTTAAGCTAGAAAATTTTTTTGATATTGATTGGTCAAGAAAACAGTATGACAATATTGTGGGTATATGTTTTCAGTTTATTCCACCTGAATTAATGGGAGAAGTATTTAAAGGCCTCCGCTTAGCAACAAAAAAAGGTGGAACAATATTGATCCACGGATACACTCCAAAACAAATTCAATATGGTACTGGTGGACCTAAAGATGTGTCTTTGATGTATACAAAAAAGACTTTCACCCGTTCATTTAATCCTTCGGAAATTCATTTACTGGAAGAATATGAAGCGACAATATCAGAAGGCCCTGGCCACAGCGGAAAATCTTCTATGATTGATTTTGTTGCGAAGCCATGACTTCCAATCAGATTTACCAAAACTAATAACGTAGTCGCGTCCAAAAAAGTTATGCCATTGTGGCTTTAAGTAGGTGATCGATAAAAGAATATTAGCCACATAACGAATACAATATTCGAACCTTCATATCAGCTAATGCTCAGTATTTTAACTGAGGCGCTTATCGTGCCCCAATCCATTACAGATCATTTGTGCGTTGCGTCCGTTTGTGTACCTGTTTTTTTATTTGCTTTTATATGATCGCTGGACGCACTAAGTATGCCCATCTTTCCCGATCAGGAACTGGTTATGGCGCAGAAAGCTACCATCTATAAAGTTGAACTGTCCGTTTCCGATATGGACCGCCACTATTATGAAACCCACAAGTTAACCGTAGCAAAGCATCCATCCGAAACGGATGAGCGTTTGATGGTCCGTCTTCTCGCCTTTGCGTTGAGCGCACGCGAGGAACTAGAGTTTTCTAGGGGCTTGTCGACCGATGATGAACCAGACATCTGGAAGAAAAACTTTAGCGGTGACATTGAATTATGGGTAACCTTAGGCCTGCCCAGTGAAAAGATTGTTCGCCAATCCTGCGGCAAAGCCAAAGAGGTGATTATTTACTCATACGGTGGCAAAACTGCAGAAGTTTGGTGGGATAAAGTCAAAACCACGACCACCCGCTTTGAGAACTTGACCGTTATAAATCTGGCTGCGGCAGAAACGAATGCACTCGCCAAAATGGCAAATCGTTCAATGAGGTTACAGATTAACATTCAGGATGGTGATGTAATGATCAGCTTTGATGACACCATCGCCTATGTTACCCCGCTCACATGGAAAGAGAGTAGCAATTAACTCAAACTTACGATCACTTTTGCCATCTTGCTTTGTAATATCTTCAGCGGATAGTCGGAACCATAACTGTGCCTTACACCTTCAGTGGTCCAGTCCCCAATTTTGAACATTCAAGAGGGAAGCTCTTGGAGACTAAATTATTGACGAAGGAGACAATGCGTGGAACTAATTCGAGG
>DLZA01000249.1:4683-5549 GCA_003447515.1 Paracoccaceae bacterium | reverse complement strand
CTCGCAGCGCTACTAACTGATGATATGGCGGCAGTGGACACACAGATTGCACGCCGTATGGCCTCTGAACACGCACCTCGCATTTCCGAAGTAACCGCACATTTGGTTGAAGCAGGCGGCAAGCGTTTACGTCCAATGCTTACTTTAGCGGCAGCGCGGTTGTGTAACTATAACGGGCAAAATCATATACATTTAGCTGCAGCAGTAGAACTTATTCATACAGCAACCCTTTTGCACGATGATGTAGTGGATGAAAGTCAACAGCGGCGTGGCCGACCAACAGCGAATCTGTTGTGGGACAACAAATCATCCGTTTTAGTAGGTGATTATTTGTTCTCTCGATCTTTCCAGTTAATGGTAGAAACGGGGTCTTTGCCTGTTCTCGATACCCTAGCAAATGCATCTGCTACAATAGCGGAAGGTGAAGTATTACAACTCTCTGCGGCAAGCAATTTAGCAACAGATGAAACTATTTATCTCCAAGTTGTTCGTGGCAAAACTGCCGCGTTATTTTCTGCGGCTACCAAAGTCGGCGGTGTAATTGCGAATGCTTCAGACGAGATCACACAGGCGCTTTACGATTATGGTGACGCACTTGGCATCAGCTTTCAGATCGTCGATGACTTACTGGATTTTAATGGGACGGCAACGAACCTAGGCAAGAACACCGGTGATGATTTCCGTGAACACAAACTGACCCTACCCGTTATCAAAGCCGTTGCTTTGGCCGATGCAGAAGAACGCGCTTTCTGGGAACGTACAATAGAAAAAGGAGATCAACAGGAGGGAGATTTGGAGCATGCCATAGTGCTCATGACTAAACACAACACGCTAGAAGCGACGCGCCAGGACGCGCTGGAATGGGC
>DLZA01000249.1:0-4285 GCA_003447515.1 Paracoccaceae bacterium | reverse complement strand
TCTGACTACGTGGTTAAGCGCGTGGCTTGAACCCACCAATTTGGGTGGTTCGCCCCAATCGTTAAAGCAGCATTTTCTGCTAAATCCTCAGTGTCGAAAACTCCAAAACATGTGGCACCTGAACCGGACATACGCGCCAACTTTGCACCTGCTTGGGTGATCGCATCCAAAACTTCAGTAATCACGGGCTCGATCAGAACCGCCGGGCCCTGGAGGTCGTTTCTTTGCTCCAAAATCCAGTCCCAACCATGATTTTTTTGCAGTTCAATCGGAGTATTTTCTTTGGTAGCAAGTGCTCTAAATATTTTGGGCGTTGAAACAAATACACCAGGATTGATCAGAATTAACGGCTTAGCTGCGACACCGGAAACAGGTCTAATTTCTTCACCAATACCTTGCATCAGCAAAATGCCACTGGCCAAACAAACAGGTACATCTGCACCCAGTGCCAACTGCACTTCTGGTGTTGGCAACGGTTCGTCCCAAAGCGCAGCTAGCCCACGCAACGCCGCAGCGGCATCTGCAGATCCACCACCGATACCAGAGGCAACGGGGAGGTTTTTCTGCAGCCGGATGGCTGCACCCTTCTCTCCAGAAAAACAATGTGCAGCTTTTAGAATCATATTGTTTGCTTCACTAGCCAAACTTTCTGCAAACGGACCACTTATCGTTAATGTTGTTAAATCCGCTGCCTCAAACGTTAGTACATCGCCGTAATCTGCAAACCCAACAATACTTTCAAGCAAATGATAACCATCCTCACGCTGGCCCACAACGTGCAGGCTCAGGTTTACTTTGGCGTGAGCAATCTGTTTAGTTATCATTACCAGTCGCTACTTCAGTCGCGTTTGCTTTTTTCAAAGCGGTGTCCAAACCCAAATCAAGCTTAAGACGAATACGTTCCGCATCTTTTTCTTCTGGCTTAAACGACAAAGCACGACGCCATTGAAACTCTGCCTCACGTTTGCGTCCAACCATCCAATATACATCACCCAAGTGGTCGTTTATGATCGGATCGTTTGATACTAACTGTACTGCCCGTTCCATCGGATCTACAGCCTCATCGAATTTCCCAAGCCGGTACAACACCCAGCCAAGACTGTCCGTGATATATCCATCATTTGGAAGCGACGCGACTGCCCGTTCGATCATAGCTTGCGCCTCAGGCAATTTCAAACCAAACTCGACCAACGAATACCCAAGATAATTTAGCACGAGCGGCTGATCTGGGTTCAATTCAAGTGCATTGCGAAAATCAGCCTCAGCCTTTTCCCAGTCACCTCTGCGTTCATGAGTAATCCCACGCGCATAAAACAGAAACCAATGGTTCTTAGAGGGAGCAGGAATCATTTTTACTGCCGCATCATAAGCCTCAGTTGCATCAGCATAGTTTTCTTGCCCACGTAAAACATCACCAAGCGCCATATGCACTCGAGGCACATCACCGTAAGATCGGGTCAAGCTGCGTAGTACTTCAATTGCCGCTTCCAGTTTCTCTGCATCCACTAGCGCATCCGCTCGGCCGAGTTCCGCATTCAAAAACATAGGATCATCTTGCTTTACTTGAGCGTAGGTCCGCGTCGCTAAATCATATTGCTGCTGATCTTGCAGCATTTCTGCAGTCAACAAAATCACTTCAGCACTTTCAGGGCGTAGGTACCCGGCCAAGCGAGCATAGACTAGCGCATAGCGCGCATCCTGTTCACGCTCCAACACATTAGCCAACGTCAGGAAAACCTCCGCTGCGCCCTGGCGTGCATCAGTGACGAAGTCATAGTCCACAATACCGTTTTTTTCGATCGTATCACGAAGCATCGTAACGCCTTGATCCGACGTGCCACGCAAAACGCTATTCAGCAATTCAATGGCATCATCTTTGCGATCCAATTGCGACATGATCTGCGCATGGGCAATCACACTACCACGGTTTAGACGCATATTTCCGTTTTCGTCACCAGTCAAAATATAATCTGCCGCTTCGAAGTCACCGACCGACGCCAGAGCCAGTGCTTTGTGATACTGACCAAAGAGACGCAAGGCCTGAGGATTCTGCATGCTGTCATACTGATCCACGGCGGCAGTCATCTTACCGTCACCTAAAGAAACCCACCCTGATAGCAAGCCCAGCATCAGCGGACTGAAACGATCTTTGCCATCTTGTAGAATAGCTTGTGCTTTGGAAAAATTGCCTTTCTTAATCGCATTAGCCGTCAGAACTAGATCAGCCAATTGGCTACCAAACTGGCCAGATGCCACCTTAATCGCAATTGCGACAGCGCGATCCACATCGCCTTTACCTACAAAAGCCAATAGTGCGTTTTGTAACAGGTATGGGTTATCTGGATCACGACCCAAAGCCTCTGCATAGAACTTTGCAGCTTGGTCATAATTATTATCGCGGTTGGCTTGATTGCCTGCAAGATATGAACCTGCGAAGCCTTGCGCTTCGGACGGTGTTGCGGCCCCCAATATTGCAGCGAAGCCAATCACGTAGGCACATTTTTTGGTGATGCTTAACACATGCAATCCAATCAAATTTAACTTTTTGACAAACCTAGTCCTAGCTCCGTTGATTTTCAATGAACGACCCTGATTTTCGATTACAAGTTTCTAAGTATACCAAAAAACCATTACGATGGTAAATGGTAACTCTCTTACATATTTGGGTAGTTAGGCCCCTCGCCACCTTGCGGAGTAACCCAGTTGATATTCTGACTTGGATCTTTGATATCGCATGTTTTACAATGCACACAATTTTGTGCGTTGATCTGAAAGCGCGGATTAGATCCATCATCATCTCGCAACACTTCGTATACGCCAGCAGGACAATATCGCTGTGCGGGTTCTGCATATTTTGGCAGGTTCACATCAATAGGAATGCTCGAATCCCTCAACTGCAGGTGACATGGCTGTTCTTCGGCATGGTTCGTTGCTGAGAAGGCCACGTTAGTCAGGCGATCGAAGGACAAAACACCGTCTGGCTTTGGGTAATCGATCACCGGATAATCCTTGGCTTTACCTGTGGACGCCGCATCAGATTTTCCATGCTTCAAAGTGCCCAGCGCACTGAATTTGAAAAGGGATTGGAACCACATGTCAAGCCCTCCGACGGACAGACCACCTAATGGCCCAAACCTTCCATTTAGTGGAGCAACGTTACGAACCGTTTTGAGATCTTTGCCCACTGGACCAAAGCGTAACTCTGCATCGTAACCTGCCAGTTCATCACCTTCGCGACCAGCCTTTATGGCTTCAACCGCATGCTCAGCGGCAGTTTTACCGGACAACATAGCGTTATGATTACCTTTAATCCTTGGCAAGTTCACCAAGCCCACAGAGCAACCCAAAAGAGCGCCTCCTGGGAATACTGCTTTTGGCATGGATTGGAAGCCGCCTTTTGTCACGGCGCGCGCGCCATAAGCAACCCGTTTACCTCCGGCCAGAACCTGCGCAATACGGGGATGATGCTTCCATTTTTGGAATTCCATATACGGAAACAAATGCGGGTTTTTATAGTTCAAATCGATAATATAACCAACATAAACTTGGTTGTTATTGAGGTGGTACATGAATGAACCACCTCCATTTTTAAACCCAAGCGGCCAACCCATCGTGTGGGTCACTTCGCCTTCATTATGGTTCTCTGGCTTCACTTCCCAGATTTCTTTCATTCCAAGACCAAACTTGGCCACATCGCTATTTTTGTCTAGCTCGTATTTGGCAATCAGCTCTTTAGCAAGCGACCCCCGCACACCTTCCGAGATCATCACATATTTACCGTGCAATTCCATGCCTGGTTCATAGCTTGCGCCTTTGGTTCCATCAGATTCAATTCCAAATTCACCAGCGATTACACCTTTGACCTCGCCACGTTCACCATAAACAAGCTCAGAGCAAGCCATACCTGGGAAAATTTCTACGCCCATTTCTTCGGCTTGTTCTGCCATCCAGCGACACACATTTCCCATCGAAACAATGTAGTTCCCATGGTTATTCATTAACGGCGGCATAATGATGTTTGGCAGGCGTAGCTGACCGGCCTCGCCAAGAACATAGAAGTTATCTTCCTTTACAGGAACGTTCAAAGGCGCACCTTTTGCTTTCCAGTCAGGGATTAACGCATCCAAGCCACATGGATCTAAAACTGCGCCAGACAAAATGTGCGCACCCACTTCAGAACCCTTTTCAAGTACAACAACATCTAAGTCAGGGTCTAGTTGTTTAACACGGATCGCGGCCGATAGACCCGATGGCCCCGCCCCAACAATTACCACGTCGTATTGCA
>DLZA01000258.1 GCA_003447515.1 Paracoccaceae bacterium | reverse complement strand
ACAGTTCTAGGGGGCTAAGACAAGGCGACGGTGCTGCCAGAGATGACAACGAAAATGCGTCTGTGCGCCTGATGCGTCTGTGTTTTCTATGGACTTCTGATGTAAACATATGCCCTCTTAAAGTTACCAAAAGTAGAGACGCAACGGACGCACAGGCGCACTACACGCTTCTTGCAATCTATACGTGTAATTTATCTACATTGAAGGGAAGTCTTTAAGAGACAAAAGGGAGCTTGGGCCAAATGGGTGAAACAATGATTGATAGCGATGTTCGCAAGTTTGCAGAATACTTGGGTTGTGATCCTAAGTTGGCTCAAGATCTATACTTTGATCTAGATGTATCTTTAGCGCTAGATGACGAAAACAAAGGAGACGTGAGGCGGGAATTTGAGGCTCTTACTATTGTCACTTCCAAGCTCGCATCGGCTCCTCAAACTTTGGAAAGTCTACCAGATCACTGCAACGCATTAAGGTTTACTCTACAAGCCGAAGGAACCGACCTTTTGGCCTCTGTTATGCAACTGCACCAAAAGGCGGAAGAGGCAGTCGGTTTCGGCAAAATGAAACTGACGGAAGAGACGTCTGGTTCCAGAGCAAACCTCAAAGCAGATAAGATCGCAGACTTTGTTGCTGCAGTTTTCCTATCTACGGGCCGATCAGTGACTTTTGGTACCAAACCTGAAGACTCCAGCGAGCCATCCACCCCATTTGGCAGAGCTGTTCGTGAAGCTCTTACAATATTCAAAGTCTATCGAAAGTCAGACATCCCCCATTTGACTCCAAAACCTGCTCATTGGAAGCGCCCGGCAGAGCGGATATCTAGAAAGAGTCAAAAACCCAACTAGCGAAAACTTTTATTTAGGTTGGGATTTATCCTATTTAGAAATAATAGATCATTTTTGACGGCATCTTTAATTATAAAAAGGTGCTCCAAATGCGCTCCTCGAATAAACAAGCAGCTCTTTCTTATGCCGAAAAAGGTTGGAAAGTTTTCCCCGTAACTCCATGTTTCAAAACGCCACTGGCTGCTCTAGCTCCAAATGGCCACAAAGATGCCACATCGGATAAAATCACTATTGATCAATGGTGGACAGAGCGCCCTAACGCTAACATTGGCCTTTACTTAGCGGCATCAGGGTTGGTCTGCGTCGATGTCGATAGCTACAAAGAAGGTTGTGCTTTTGACAACTTAAGGAGAACGCATGAGTTTCCGCAGACCTTGATGCAAAAATCAGCAAGGGGAGGCACGCACTTTATCTTTGCCACACCAAAAAGCGCGGAGTTTCCCGGTAGGCTTGGGTTTGGCGTTGATGTTAAATACCATGGATACATTTTGCTTGCGCCCTCAACGTTTGATGCAGGGTCATATTCTTGGATAAATGACTTAACACCAGCAGATGCTCCAGGTTGGTTGCCCAAAGGCAAGCCAAATACTCTCAAGGGCAGAGTGCACAAAGCCCCGACACAAACCCAAGCTTTCGAGCCACGATCTTCTTTAGATGTAAGTCAGCTGAGGAACGAAGCAGCTCAGGGCGTTGATTGGCACAATAACGTTCTGCGGTTGGTAGGGCATCAAGTTGCTCACGGATACACAGATCTAGAGATCCACAAAACAACTGATAGTCTTACATTAATTGATTATACCATCGAGCAAACCCGCTGCGAAGTTCAAAGAATGATCGATGGCGCCAGAATCAAGGGTTTTGATGGTCAGCCCGCAGCTAATTTAGAGCAAGCTCCACTTCCCTTTTTTGACCTGCACAACGATAATCGAGGCAATCCTATTTGCAACCACAGCAATTTAGTGAAGCTGCTTACCATGCATCCAGATTGGCGAGGTGCATTTGCAACCGATGAATTCTCCGGCAAGAGGAAGGTACTCCAAGCAATTCCTCACCATCACAACAATAACGATATTTTCCAACCTCGACAGCTCGAGGACGAAGATTACACCAGAGTTAGTATGTGGTTGAATGATAATCGGATGATGCATACCGCTAAAGACATAGTGGTAGGAGCGGTTGCTAAGGCTTGCAGTGAGCAATCTTTTAATGTCGTGAAGGACTACCTAGAGCGTTGCCAATTAATTGGTAAGGGTAACGACCAGTTACTTGATCATTGGATGCTTCAGTTTCTGGGTGTCGAGCCCGTGAACGAAAAGCAGAAGCTATACGTGAAAGCCGTATCCCGTCTGTCGCTCATTCAAGCGGTCGCACGCGTCTTTAAACCAGGGTGCAAAGCTGACTCAGTAATTATGCTTGAGGGGAAGCAGGGCACAGGCAAGTCAGCTTGTTTGTCCGTCTTATTCTCACCAGATTACTTTGGAGATCAATTGCCGCAAATGACTTCAAAAGACGCGTCCAGTTACCTCAGAGGCAAGTGGTGCATTGAATTGGCAGAACTTGAGTATAAGCGGAAGACCGAGATTGAAACGATTAAAGCATTTATCTCCAGAACCCAAGAAGACTATCGGCCTGCTTTTGGCCGCGAAGAGATCATCCAACCCCGCACCTGCGTATTCTGGGGAACAACCAATAAAGATGACTATCTGAATGACGAAACGGGTAATCGTCGGTTTCTACCGATAAAAACTAATGCAATCGACTTAGAAGGGTTACGAAAATCTAGGGATGCAATTTGGGGAGCGGCGGTATCTGCCTACCTTTCTGGAGAAGCCTATTGGTTGAGTGGAAACTTATCCGAAATCGCAGCTGATGAGGCTAAAGGCCGGATGGAACAAGATCCATGGTGTGAGCTGATATTAGCAAATATGA
>DLZA01000142.1:2336-3466 GCA_003447515.1 Paracoccaceae bacterium | reverse complement strand
ACTTAAAGATTAGCAAAATTAGGGCGTATAAATTGGTAAATTGTACTAAAGCCGAGCATGAGCAAATAGCTAAATTCAACAGTTTCTATAAATTATCTACGCATGATGTTTTTAGGAAAATTGAACAGCACGCTTGTGGCTGTTGTTATGGTGGCAACAGCTGGACGACAAAAGAGCAAGCGGAATACATCGGTCAAAAATTAGATCTTTCATCCAAATCATCTTTAATCGATCTTGGCGCAGGTGCAGGTTGGCCAGGTCTCTATTTGTCTTCAATGAGTGGCTGTTCATTAACTCTCGTAGACCTACCTGAAACAGGATTAAAAATAGCTGAAGAACGCTCGATCAAAGACAAGATATCAAGACGGGTAAAAACTCTGGTTGCTGATGCCTCTGAGCTACCATTTTTAGATCAGAGCTTTGATGCTGTAAGTCATAGTGACCTTTTGTGTTGCCTTTTCTTAAAAGAAAAAGTCCTGACCGAATGTCGAAGGGTCATTCGTGCACACGGGAAAATGGTATTTACTGTAATTTCCATAACGCCTGGATTGAGTAAGCTGGATTATGAAAAGGCCATTGCGAACTCACCAGAGTTCATTCGAGTTGACGAAGAATACAGCAAGATTTTGGAGCGATGTGGCTGGAAAATTGTTGATCGAGTTGATCTTTCAAAGGACTATCTAGAAACCTGTCGATTACAAATTGAGGCAGATGAGTTGTATTGCGACAAACTTATTGAGCTGTTGGGTGAAAAACAAACAACAGACCGGATAGGCAACTGGCAGTCAAAATTAGAGGTGATTGGAGAGGGCCTTGTAAAACGAGAATTATATGTTTGTTTGCCAAATAAATCCTAGCTTTTTGAGTAAGAAAGTCCCTCGATGACTATTCCCAAAAAAACCACTCCAAAGGCTATGTTTCCGCCAACCGCCCATATGATCAAAAAATTTGGCTTTTGAGAGTCCAGGGCATAAGATTGATGTATAATTTACTAGGTATGAAGAGCGTTATGTTTGGCAATCTGAGCAAATTAGTCACCATAGTAACTTTAAATCATATCTGGAGGAGCGTTTGCTACTATTGGGCAATCAGTGGTAACCTTTACCGCTATGATGAGTGAAAGCTGGTTG
>DLZA01000142.1:1777-1905 GCA_003447515.1 Paracoccaceae bacterium | reverse complement strand
TTCACGAAGAATGTTTTACACATAACAGTTTGAAAGGCACTGCATGAGTTTGTCCATCGGAGTAGTCGGCCCAGGTGCCATCGGCGGGGTTTTCATCGCACATCTTTTTGACATGGGGGCAAAGCTGA
>DLZA01000142.1:0-1497 GCA_003447515.1 Paracoccaceae bacterium | reverse complement strand
GTGCCATCGGCGGGTTTCTCATCGCACATCTTTGTGACATGGGTGCAAAGCTGTCTGTGTTGGCCCGGCCCGGAACCCGCGACGCAATTCGCATGAATGGCATATGGCTTAAGACGGGTGGACGCGAGATCGTCGTGACGCCCGAATGTGTTACGGACGATGCCGAAGAAATTGGACCGGTCAACCTGATCCTTTTTACTGTCAAGGGTCAGGACACAATTTCTGCTGCGAAATCTATGCGCCCAATGGTTGGACAGGAGACCCGGATACTAACTTTTCAGAATGGCCTCTACGGTGTTGAAACATTGGCTGGGATGTTTGGTCCACATCAGGTTCTGGCGGGAGTGACCTATGTACCTGCATTGGTTGAGGCTCCGGGGCGTATCCGACATACTGGCGTGGTAAAACGGTTCATTTTTGGACCTTACGTGCCCGAGGCTGCGTCACCAATCTGCATAGACTTTGCACGCTTCGGAGCACGAGCTGGGTTAGATTTGGCGTACATGGAAGCACCCATGCCCGAAATCTGGGCTAAGTTCGCTATGTTGACCGCGTTTCATCTAGTGTCTTGTATGACGCGGGGTGCCCTGGGCGACTGGATCGATACGCCAGAAACGCGCGCGGTTTACGTGCAAGCCATGGAGGAGGTAGTTGCAGTAGCCACCGCTTGTGGCGTTGTCGTGCCTGCTGGGCTGGTCGCCCGTAATCTTGCCTTTTCAGTGGAAACGGCGGATCCAAGCACGCGGGCCTCTATGCTGGATGACTTAGAACGCGGTCGCGCGCTCGAACTGGAAGGGACTGTGGGCTGGCTCATCGCGACTGCAGGAAGGGTTGGTGTAGATGTACCGGTGCACTGCCTCGGTTATGCGATGCTGAAACCCCGGATCGCGGGCGGTTAGGTTGCGTAATCTGATCCCATCCGGTCTAGCCGCCGTTTGAGTGCCGCAAATTCCATCACTCCCAGCGCTGAGCCAAAACCGCGCATCGCTTGCTGGTGGGTTAGTTTCTGCACCTCGGGTGGTGGTGTCCTTACTGAGCCCGCTGCCTGTGCGGCGATCTGGATGCGGCATGCCTGTTCGAGATAGAAAAGCATTATGAATGCCTCGGGAATAGATCGGCCGCAGGCCAGGAGCCCGTGATTGCGAAGGATCAATAATTGTTTGTCTCTGCCTAGGTCAGCTAGCAACCTTTCCTGCTCTTCTATATTCAGTGCTAGGCCTTCAAAATCGTGATACCCAATCAGGTCTCGATAGAGGAGTGAAGTCTGGCTGACCGGCAACAACCCGTCGGGCTGTGCCGAGACGCCGGCTCCGGCGGTGGTGTGGGTGTGGATCAAACAGGTTAAGTCATGGCGCTCGCGGTGCACACAAGAATGGATTACGAACCCGGCCGGATTGATCTGCGCATCGGTGTCCGAAAGGATGTTCCCGTCCAAATCTACCTTGACGAGATTTGATGCGGTGACTTCTTCGTATAGTAATCCGAACGGATTAAGCA
>DLZA01000194.1:2428-2567 GCA_003447515.1 Paracoccaceae bacterium | reverse complement strand
TGGTGCTGCCGGGGAGATTCGAACTCCCGACCTCTCCCTTACCAAGGGAGTGCTCTACCCCTGAGCTACGGCAGCGTTCCCGATTAGCGGGTATTTAGCGGATATCGGTGATTTTGCAAGCGTAAACTAGACGTTTTAG
>DLZA01000194.1:1233-2049 GCA_003447515.1 Paracoccaceae bacterium | reverse complement strand
AGAGATCACCCCAAAGGAAAAGAAAGCCGCTGAACGGGCGGAGCGACTACGCAAGCAGTTACGTGATAATTTGCAGCGTCGCAAAAAACAAGCACGCGGACGTGACAGTGACGCGGAAAAAAAAGCCTAAGGTGCAGCGAGCATGGACAGTATTGTAGTTAAGGGTAGTGGCCCTTTGAGTGGTCGGGTTCCCATCGCGGGAGCAAAGAACGCGTGTTTGACGCTGATGCCCGCAACTTTATTGTCAGAGGAGCCGTTGACGCTAACCAATGCGCCGCGTTTGTCGGACATTAAGACAATGGCGGAATTACTTGCTTCACTTGGGACTGAAGTTGCAGGCTTGCAGGATGGCATGGTTCAGGCGCTCGGCACAAAAGAGATTACCAACCATGTGGCGCACTACGATATTGTTCGTAAGATGCGTGCATCGAACCTCGTGCTGGGGCCCATGCTGGCCCGGATGGGTTATGCGGTTGTGTCTTTGCCAGGAGGCTGTGCCATTGGTGCACGGCCGATGGATATTCATATAGACTCGCTAGAAAAAATGGGTGCCAAAATTGAATTGAAAGATGGATACCTGCACGCGAAAACTGACAGAGGGCTGACAGGTGCGGTTGTACCGCTGCGATTTGCGTCTGTTGGTGCGACCGAGAATATATTGATGGCGGCGACTTTGGCTAAAGGTACGACTGTGATTGAGAATGCGGCAAAAGAGCCAGAGATCGTGGACTTGGCGGAATGTTTACGCAAAATGGGCGCACAGATTGAAGGCGAGGGCACGAGCCGTATTGAGATTCAGGGCGTAGATCGCTTGCA
>DLZA01000194.1:0-1103 GCA_003447515.1 Paracoccaceae bacterium | reverse complement strand
AGGTGCGGTTGTACCGCTGCGATTTGCGTCTGTTGGTGCGACCGAGAATATATTGATGGCGGCGACTTTGGCTAAAGGCACGACTGTGATTGAGAATGCGGCAAAAGAGCCAGAGATCGTGGACTTGGCGGAATGTTTACGCAAAATGGGCGCACAGATCGAAGGCGAGGGCACGAGCCGTATTGAGATTCAGGGCGTAGATCGCTTGCACGGTGCTACGCATCCTGTTGTCACGGATCGGATTGAACTTGGGACTTATATGCTGGCTCCTGCCATCGCTGGCGGCGAGGTTGAACTTCTTGGTGGTAGGCGGAATCTGCTCGAAACATTTTGCAATAAGCTGGAAGAAGCGGATATTTCTGTGACTGAAACGGCCGATGGTTTGTTGGTTAGAAATAATGCTGCGCGAGTGAAGGCTGTGGATGTAAAGACTGAGATTTTTCCAGGCTTTCCCACAGATTTGCAGGCACAAATGATGGCTTTGTTGTGCACCGCGGAAGGAACTTCTGTTTTGGAAGAAACGATCTTTGAAAACCGCTTCATGCACGCGCCTGAGTTGATGCGGATGGGTGCAAGCATCGAGGTGTCTGGCGGCATGGCAAAAGTGGTAGGTGTAGATCAATTGAAAGGTGCACCAGTGATGGCGACGGACCTACGGGCGTCGGTTTCGATGATTCTTGCTGGTCTTGCTGCAGAGGGTGAAACAGTCCTGAGCCGCGTGTATCACTTGGATCGTGGATATGAAAAAGTCGTAAGTAAATTTAATGGGATTGGCGCAAAAATTGAACGAGTTTCCAGCTGATCTTTGTTGAAGTAAAACCCAAAGACAGCGCCGTTGATGTTCCTGATTCTGGCATAGACTTTCTCCAAGAAAGAGCTGCTTGGGGCAGCTTTAAAATGGGAGGATTCAGTAAGGTTTGGATGCGCCCGCTTCATTTAAGTTACCAGTAGAATAGCTTCAAGCATCTGATAGTGTTATAAAAATGCAGGTACCAGGGTGGGGATTCAAAACGGAAAGTGTCATTTCTATTTTTCTAGTCGTCTTAGTAGTGTTGCGATTGCATTGGGAGTTGAATTTGTTGAGACTATGTGGGCATTAAATG
>DLZA01000120.1 GCA_003447515.1 Paracoccaceae bacterium | reverse complement strand
AAATTTCATCTTTTAGTGTGACGTTAGGCTGTGCCTGCAATGATACCATCAACTGGATTGGACTAATCAGGCAAGCAGCAGTATCGGACACAAAGATGCAATCCCTTCACGGGCGTCACACACGATGCTCAATTCTATGCAGACAACGCCTGAAGAAGAGCCATTAGAACTGGCTTGATTCGAGCTGCATCGGTATCGGCAAGGCTCGCCATCAGTTCGACTTCATGGTCTTTTGCCTTGTTGACAAGCGACAACGCAATCGCGCGACCTTCAACAGTCAGACTTATGTGAACTCGCCGTCTATCACGTGGATCAGGCTGACGCATAACAAGATCCCGCGCATCCATTTGGTCAATAATTTTGGTCATGCGGGATTGTTCTAACAGGGCCAAGTCTGCCAACTCCGTCACCATCAAGGGCGGACTGTCAATAAGGCAAGCCAGTACGCGCCACTCCGGCACTCGCAAGCCCGCGTTGCGAACTTGAACGTGAAAACTATCACTTGCCCTCTCACTTGCGACAGCCATCAGATACAATAAGTAGCTATCAACAAAACGCGCTTTGGTCATCTTAAGTCAATCCAATCTATCGCTTGACTCAATTTATATGATATTTCATGTTTATTAAAAAGGGGGGTGGTAGATCATGGCGATGTTTGAATTAACTACGAAGACCCCCCTTACCGACAAAATTAGCGCCTTTGCGCTTTTACCCGATGACGGCAAAATTCCGGATTGGACTGCCGGCGCACATATTGACGTCGATTTAGGGTTGCACGGTAAAAGGTCATATTCCCTTATCCGCTGGCCCCAAGCAGCCGACGATATGCTACATATCGCTGTGCAGGTCGAACCCGATGGAACAGGTGGCAGCCAGGCCATGCATGCCTTAGAGGTTGGTACACGAATTTTTGTGTCTGAGCCCAAGAACAGCTTTTCACTACAAGACACGCCAAAGCCTATCGCGTTACTGGCGGGTGGCATCGGAGTGACGCCGTTGATTTCAATGGCTGCGACGCTAGCCGAAAACAACACCACATTTGCGTTCCATTACACGGGGCGTAGTGCGAATTTAATGGCATATTGCAATGAATTACAGGCCACTTTTTCAAGTCAAATGACACGCCATTATGATGATACAAAACCGTTAGATTTGGCCGCGGTCATCGACAGTATAAAAGATCACGCACTTTACATTTGCGGGCCCAAAGGCATGATTGAAGCGGCCCGATCCAACGCCGAAGCAGCAGGCGTTCCATCACATGACATACACGTGGAATTGTTTGCAACACCCAATGCTGATCAAGACGATGCAGCATTCGAGGTTGAAATCGCTTCGACCAACGAAGTCATCACCGTCGCTCCCGGCACCACAATTATTGACGCATTAAATGCAGCAGGCCACGATGTGATGTACGATTGCCAACGTGGTGATTGTGGAATTTGCCAAGTCAATGTTCTGGACGGTACGCCCGATCATCGAGATGTTGTCCTCAGTGACGCAGAAAAGAAAAGTGGCAAAGTTATGCAAATCTGTGTCAGCCGTGCCAAGTCCGCACGTTTAGTTTTGGATATTTAGGAGCACACTATGCATGCAGATGAAATTCGCGCTTTGGTGCAAGGCCATCAAGTTCACCGCGACGTTTACACCTCCCACGCGGTCTACCAGGCAGAAATGCGCCACCTATTCGCAAATGCTTGGATCTTTGTGGGCCACGACAGTCAGACACCGAACAAGGGTGACTACATAACAACCCAGATTGGCGATCAGCCCGTTATTCAAGTGCGCCATAGTGACGGTAATATCCATATTCTGCACAATCGTTGTCCACACAAAGGCACTAAAATCGCAATTGATCGCGCCGGCAACACCGGCAAATTCTTCCGCTGCCCTTATCATGCCTGGTCCTTCAAAACCAATGGTTGCCGCCTCGCGATCCCACTTAAAAAGGGATACGATGGAACCGGTCTTGAAAATACGCCTAACTATGAGGGTATGGCTGCAGTTGGTGCTGTTGAAGTCTACCACGGTTTCGTTTTTGCGCGGCTCGCTTATAATGGAATTTCATTCGAAGAGTTCTTTGGGGACAGTCTATCATCCATTGACAACATGGTCGCCCGTGCACCCGAAGGCCGCTTGAAAATTGCAGGACCACCGCTGCGCTACATGCATAAATGTAACTGGAAGATGCTCGTCGAAAATCAGACAGATACTTGCCATCCGATGGTGGCCCATGAATCCAGCGCAGGCACGGCCATCGACATTTTCAGGGAAATGGGTGAGCCTGAGCCGCGCCCCGCCGCGATGCAGATCATTGCACCTTTCATGTCCGCCTACGAATTCTTTGAGAGTATGGGTATCCGCACTTGGCCCAATGGCCATGGTCACACAGGCGTAAACATGTCGATCCATTCAGACTATGACGCTATTCCAGGATACTACGAAGCTCTCAAGCAAACTCATGGGGAAAGAAAAGCCAAGGCAATCTTAGATGAAAGTCGACACAATTCAGTCTACTTTCCAAACATGATGGTCAAAGCCCCACTGCAACAACTGCGCAATTTCATCCCCCTAGGGCCAGACAAGACATTGGTTGAAAGCTATGTTTACCGACTAGCTGGCGCGCCAGATCAATTGGTGGCGATGTCGTCGATGTATAACCGGATGATCAACGCCCCCACTTCTATAGTAGGACATGATGATCTGGAAATGTATGAGCGTGCCCAAGAGGGGTTGCAATCGAACGGGTTGGAATGGGTTAACCTTCAGCGACTTTACGAAACCGGCGAGGACTTCGACGTTGAAGCAGTGGAAAACGGCACAACTGAGCGACAAATGCGCAATCAGTTTGATGCATGGGTCAAATTCATGACCGCTGATATGGAAGAGGCTGCGTGATGATCCGTGATGACATCATTGATTTCATCTATAGTGAAGCACGGATGCTGGACGAAGGGCGCTTTACCGAATGGTTAGCCCTTTGGATGCCAGATGCACACTACTGGATGCCACTAGGCTATAATCAGGCCGACCCTATAAATGAAACCTCTTTGCTTTACGAAGACCACTTTATGCTGCGCCTTCGAGTTGAACGCCTGAACGGAGAACGCACGTTCAGCCAAAAGCCGAAAAGCCGATGTCACCATGTCATCCAACGCCCATTCGTGGATGTGTTTGATGTAAAGGCCGGCATCTTTCAGACCAACACGGCGATGCACTATATTGAAACACGACTTGATGAACAGCAGCTCTTGGCCCTTACCGCCATACACGATTTATGCTGTGTCGATGGTAAACTGCGGATTGCAGGCAAAAAAGTTGTGTTGGTCAATTCTGATGCAGCATTCGGCAACATCCAGTTGCTACCATGACCACAAGAACGGTTTACGCGCGTATGGCCGAGTCGGCCGCACTTTGGCCAGATCGTCCAGTGTTAGAAGTTATGAACGAAACCGCGAAAGCCTATGGCATCGCAGCAGGGTCAATAAGCTACGCCGACTTTCAAAAAAATGCAGACGATTGGGCTGACCGATTTGAAGCTATGGGTTATGGTACGGGCGTACGTGTGGCCGTTTTATTAGAAAATCGCCCCGACTTCTTTGTTCTTTTCTGCGCACTGAACCGAATTGGCGCATCAATTATTCCAATAAATCCAGATTTACGGCTGAGCGAGCTGACTTATTTGATCGGCCATGGAGAGCCCGCTTTGGTCATCGCCCTACCAACCCGCCTTGACGAACTAAAACTTGCAGTTGCTGAAACATCTCTCGATGTGCCGGTAATAACACTTACAGAAAATTTGCCGGCCGTGCGCACGAATGCAGTGGTTACAAAAGATCTGTCCGGTGACGCGCGAGAAGCTGCAGTTCTTTATACCTCTGGCACAACGGGGAGACCCAAAGGCTGTGTATTGCCGAACGCCTATTTCTTGCTTGCAGGACGGTGGTACGCTGATCTGGATGGTCTTGCAAATTTAAGCATGGAAGGCGAACGGATGATTACCCCGCTGCCAGTCTTTCACATGAATGCGATGGCCTATTCATATATGGCGATGCTATCCGTTGGGGGTTGCCTAATCGTACTGGACCGATTCCATCCACGCAGCTGGTGGGAAAATGTGACGGCAAGCAGTGCAACCTGTCTACACTATCTTGGCGTGATGCCGTCCGTTCTGATGAAGCTACCATCACGGGTCACAGACCGTACGCACAATGTCCGCTTTGGCTTTGGCGCAGGCATAAACCCCAAAATACACGCAGGTTTCGAAGACCGCTTTGGCATTCCTTTGATTGAGGCGTGGGCCATGACTGAAACAGGAGCAGGTGCGGTAATTGCGGCAAATGATCTTAACCGTTTAGTCGGGCAATCGTCACTTGGCAGAGCAAAAGGCTGGGTCGCAACACGCGTAGTGGATGATACCGGCAAAGATACTGGAGACGGGATGCCTGGTGAACTGCTCGTCCGCAACAATGGCAAAAATCCGCATTACGGTTTTTTTTCCCACTATTACAAGAACTCGACTGCGACTGCGGACGCTTGGAAAGACGGTTGGTTCCACACCGGTGACATTGTAACTCGAGATGCTGATGGACGTTTCAAGTTCGTTGATCGCGAGAAAAACGTCATTCGCAGATCTGGAGAGAACATTGCAGCAGTCGAGGTAGAAAGCGTTCTTATGCACCACGAAAGTGTGCGCGCAGCCGGCGTCACGCCAGTGCCTGATGCCTTGCGGGGTGATGAAGTGTTTGCTTGCCTTGTAGTAGACAACCCAAGCTCCAAATTAGCCCATGACATCGCGACATGGGCGCTCGGCCAAATGGCCTATTACAAGGTACCAGGCTACATTGCGTTTGTAGACACACTGCCCCTGACAAGTACCCAAAAAATCCAACGTAAGATACTAAAAGAAAAGGCCGCCACATTAATATTAGACCCACAAACGATCTGCCTAACCTCACTCAAAAAGCGACAAGTCGCGTGACACGTCGCGCCCCTGCATCCTACCATGGCGTTGTCCTAACAGCCCCTTTTTCGACACCCTACCAACGCTATTCAATCGACACAGCGCATCATTGGATTGCGCGCGCGCTCAAAGGATCTCTGGATTCAGTAGGTTTGAAAAAAAGCCAACTTGATGGATTTTCTGTATCATCGTTTACATTGTTTCCTGACAGTGCTGTTGGTCTGACCCAACATCTTGGGCTTTCAACACGTTGGTTGGACCATGTTCCAATGGGCGGCGCATCTGCTGGTGTTGCGCTGCGCCGTGCAGCGCGTGCCGTTCAAGCGGGTGACGCTGATATTGTTGCGTGTGTCGCTGGCGACACCAATCACATCGACAGCTTTCGGCAATTACTCTCCAGCTTTTCGCGCTTTGCAATGGATGCAAGCTACCCCTACGGATACGGCGGCCCAAACGCTAATTTCGCCTTATTAACAGACCATTACATGAACGAATTTGGGGCAACCCGCACAGATTTTGGCAGGATCTGTGTGTCACAGCGCGATAATGCACTAAAGAACCCACGAGCAGTGATGCAAAAACCGTTGACGCTGGATCAGTACCTAAAGGCGCGACTTATCGCGGACCCGATAGCCCTATTTGACTGCGTGATGCCATGCGCAGGAGCCGAAAGCTTCCTCGTCATGCATGAAGACAAAGCACTGCAGCTTGGGATTCCATTTGCGCGTTTGACGGCTGCGATTGAGCGGCACAATGCCCATGCTGATGACCCGATGCAACTTCGTGGCGGTTGGACCCTAGATCGTGATACACTTTGGGAAATGGCCGGCTGCACCCCGCTTGATATCGATGTAATGCAAACATATGACGACTATCCTGTTATCGTCATGATGCAATTTGAAGACCTTGGGATGTGTGAAAAAGGCGAAGGCCCCACATTTGTGCGTGACCACGATTTAACTATTAACGGCAACTTTCCACACAACACATCAGGTGGGCAATTGTCCGCAGGACAGGCAGGAGCTGCTGGTGGTTTCATCGGCATGGTCGAGGCCCTACGCCAAGTCACAGGCCAAGCCAGTGGCACCCAAGTTAAAGATGCAGCCCGTGCGCTTGTCACAGGGTTTGGCATGATCAACTATGACCGCGGCCTCTGCACCAGCGCGACCGTCTTGGAAACCGGAGTACGCGCATGACTGACCCTCTTTTGGCGCCACCAAAAAAAAACCCCCAGCAGCGTAGCACGTCCCCGACGCGGCCACCAGAAATGCGCAGTCGCGCGGCCCTTGGCCTCACTGCAGCCGCAGCAGAAGGACGGTTGGCATTGCAATGCTGTTCAGAATGCGCCACGTGGCAGTATCCACCACGAGACGCTTGCGTCGCATGCCTGTCCAATGATCTGCCATGGGTTGATTTCCCACCACAAGGTCAGCTTTTGGCCGAAACAACAGTACAAACCTCGCCCAGATTATATTACCGCGAACGGGTGCCATGGCGTATAGGAACCGTTAAAACAGACGCCGGTCCTATGATCATTGTTCATATCCACCCTGACGTGACACCCCAAAGCGCTATCCACCTGACTGCCCATCTTGACCGTGCTGGCCAAGGCGTATTAGTGGCTATGCCACCCCAAGAAACCCCAAATGCAATGGATGCCCCTCTCATGCGTGAACTAACTGCTGATCCAAAACACCGCCGTGTTTTGCTGACCGACGCAAGGGCTGAAAATGCACCTGCAATGGCCAAGGCGCTAAAAGATGCAGGCGCCGCGATTATCTTCATAGGCGAGTCTGAAAGTTGGCGCCCTTACACCGCACGTGCAGCTTTACAGGAAATTGGTGTTGAATTTATGCCGCTTGATGTCACTGACACACTATCTGTGCAAACTTTAGCTGGCGAGATTGGCGGCAAGACTGATATCCTTATCAACAACGCGCAGTTCGTCCGGCCTGGTGGGGCACTTGCGCGTGGCGATGTTGGGTTTGCGCAAAATGAAATGGATGTGAACTACTTTGGCATGATGCGGCTGGCACAAGCCTTTGGTCCCGGCATGTGCAAACGGACTGCTGATGAAGCGAATTCAGCGGTCGCGTGGGTGAACCTTTTGCATATTGGCGCGTTGGCAAACACGCCAGAGTACGGGGCGTTTGCGGCCAGCCAATCAGCAGCGCATTCATTATCGCAATCATTGCGGTCGGAATTTCGGACCGCTGGCCTCAGGGTGATGAATGTCTTTTCCGGCCCAACCGAAAGTGACTGGTTTGCATCCCTACCCCCGCCCAAGGTTCTACCACAATCACTTGCACGAGATGTGATCAAAGGTTTGCAAGCTGGCGTCGAAGATGTCTGGAGCGGTGACATTGCCAAAGACGTACGTGACAGGTTCCGCCGCGACCCCAAGGTTCTTGAACGCGAACTCACATTCGGAGGTGATGGCCCATGACAACCCTTACGGATCTTGCCGCATCACTGGCATCGGGCACTATTCGTGTGGTTGATTTAACCCACACGCTTGACCCTGATTTCCCAGTCATCATTCTACCGCCAGAGTTCGGCCAATGCGCACGTTTTCGGATGGAAGAAGTAAGTGCCTATGATCACCGCGGTCCTGCTTGGAAATGGCACAATATTTCCATGTCAGAACATACTGGCACGCATTTTGACGCGCCCTCACATTGGGTGTCGGGCCGTGATGTACCGTTTGGGTCGGTTGATGCGATTTCACCTAAAAATTTTGTCGGACCTGTTGTCGTGATCGACTGTGTTGCGCAATCCAATGCCAACGAAGACTACGAAATGGTAATTGATGACATCACCGCGTGGGAAAAGCAGCACGGCACTATTCCCAACGGATCTTGGATCATGATGCGTACGGATTGGTCTAAACGCCAGGGTGCTGCATATCTGAATATGCGCGAAGATGGCCCCCACTCACCGGGTCCTGCACCAGAGGCAATCAAATTTTTGATTGATGAACGTGACATCCTTGGGTTTGGCACGGAAACCGTTGGCACAGATTCAGGCCAAGGCAGCCATGCTGTGCCACCTTATCCTGCACACTATTACCTTCACGGCGCAGGTAAATTTGGACTACAATGCCTGTCAGGTCTCGATCAATTACCAGCAACCGGTGCCATTTTAATTGCTGCACCACTTAAGATTAAAGACGGCACCGGTAGCCCGCTGCGCGTCCTTGCGATGGTAGACAACACATGACCCAGAATACAGCAGTCATAACCGGTGGAAACAAGGGGATCGGTGCAGATCTTGCGCAGGCTTTGCTTGCTCGCAACTACAAAGTCATCTCTGTCGCACGACGTACGCCAGGATTTACGCACGCCAACCTTTCTTCCCTCGAAGTTGACCTGCTTGACCCTGACGCAGTAACAAACGCCGCAACCCAGCTCGCTTCAGATCATAAGATTACGCATCTGATCCATAATGCCGGGCTCATTTGGGCAAATTTAGTGGAGGACACGAAACCAACCGATATTACAGGTTTGGCTCAGCTTCACCTTGGCTCAGCTTTGACACTGTTGCAGGCAGTATTACCAAATATGAAAGAACTAGGCTTTGGTCGGGTCATGTTTAATGCATCACGCGCAGCCCTCGGTGCGCCAACACGGACTGCTTATAGCGCCAGCAAAGCAGGCATGATCGGCATGGCCCGCACCTGGGCATTGGAACTTGCCGGTCATGGGATCACCGTAAATGTAGTGGCCCCCGGACCCATTCTAACTGATAACTTCTGGAGTATTGTCGAAAAAGACAGTCCGCAACAGGATGCGTTAGCGAAGCGCATCCCTATTGGGCGGCTTGGCACGGCAAAGGACGTCACAAATGCTTTTTTGTTCTTTTGCGATCCCGAGAATGGCTTTGTGACAGGTCAAACACTTTATGTCTGCGGTGGTGCAAGCGTCGGAACGCTTGAGATTTAATAGTCGTCGATGATCTTCGGGTCGGGCCGCGGCATGGAGTGATCACCTGCATCGCCCGCAAGAATGGTATCAATTTTGGTCCGGAGGACATCCGGCCATGGCGTTGCTTTCTTCTTATCAAAATCAATGCAAACCAAGGTAATGAGCGCACGAAGGCGTAATTTATCTTCGCACATACACACAATTTGGAACCCAAGGCTCGATTTGCCAATTCGGTCCAGTGTCATTTGAAATTGAAGCCTGTCTTCAAGATAACTGGCATCAAGAAAGTCTGTCTCAATTCGTACGGTAGGCACCGTAACATTTAGCTGCTTGTGCAATTTGTTGAACGAAAACCCAAGCTGACGTTCAAAAAAGCGTTCAACCGTTAGGTTCAACATTTCATAGTATCTTGGATAAAAAACAATGCCCGCTGGATCACAGTGCTGAAAGCGGACTGCTTGGACCTCTTCAAAAAAGTTCTGGGTCATGCTCGGATCTTCTCTATGGTTTAACCTGTCGATACTGCCTCCAGAACCAATTGAAAAGCGAATAGAAACTGCCCGATACGCATAACCGGATCACAACGGACTTGCTTTGTCATTTGTCACATACAGGCTGAGATCCAAGATCCCG
>DLZA01000277.1:2635-6464 GCA_003447515.1 Paracoccaceae bacterium | reverse complement strand
CAGGCCAGTTTCACTAAAGCTTGCGATGCAGAGCTGTATCTCAACCAACGCAGAATCAGCATCGGTACCATCAGGATAGAAATCACCACCGAAATTAGCACAAAACGGGCTCCTGCGAGGGTCCAATTCAATACCCCCATAGGTGCTGGAACGGGCGGGTTTTCATCATACCAGGTGTTCACAAAAACAGCCCCTGTTCCAATTCCATTCGTTGTTTGGAAGAAATCAATGCGCGGTCCAAAATCACACAGACATCCAACGTATTAAAGTTACGATCAAGATACACTCCCTCACCAACAAAACCACCCAACCTCAGGTAAGACTTTATCAAAGTTGGTATCTGACGCACGGCCTTATGACGATCGATATCTTGTTTTTTTTTCAGAGTCATCGATACCATTCCACTCTCTCTTGCCGTGACTCGCAATGATGTGGGTGCCAAATAATTTTCGTGTAAAAACGATAGGGCATCCACGTACACTTCAGCGTCCATACCAACAAAAGAAGCTACCCCGAACAGCAGTTCAATGTCGTACTGGATCACATAATCTTTAACACCTTGCCAAAGTAAATGAAGCGCCAAACCACCTCGGTACCGCGCATCCAAACAGCTACGGCCCAACTCTACCACACGTCTACCTGAAGCACTGATTTTGCTGAGATCGTATTCACTAGCACTATAAAATCCGGGACCAGCAACTGCCGTTTCCCCTTGCATCAAGCGATACATGCCAATCACATTTTCACACTCATCTGTGATGCGACTATCTTTTAAAATTAAGTGGTCAAAATACGGATCAAAAGCGTCGCTCTCTTGCCCTACGACTGCGTCAAAGGCTGGGCGAGCACCCATCTCCTCAACAAAAACGCGATACCGAAGCCGTTGAGCCGCAACCAATTCAGCCTCAGTTTCAGCTATTTTTAGGATAAAATGGTCGCGATTTATAATCATTTTTAGGCTCATTTCGAAGCTTCGTTAACTTAGTAGTGCAATAAAATGTAAAATAAAACGGATGCTGATTCAGAAAACTACTTGATTACTCTAACAAAACGGAAATGACGTCATACTTACGCAAACTAAACAAGCTCGAGGTCAATACAACCCGCATTCAGCACAACCTTTCCAAGCTCCTCAAAATTCACAGTTATTTTACCATGAACTACAGATTGAACCTGGCCAAGCCCCCATTCAGGATGGTCAGGATTGCGGACTAATTGTCCTGGTATCAGAAATTCGTTCATGGCGCCTCAATGACAAAAAAGTATAAGTCAGTGTACTTCAGATCACAGTGATTAACAGCCATTACCGGCTCGGGAATACACCTCTATTTCGCCCACCCATTCGTCAAAATCACCAATTAATTGTAGCTTTCACGACTCACTATCCGCACCGAACTACTATCGACCGGGTCCGTCTATAAAAGATGTGCAATCCACTTCACCGTGTTTCAAATTTTTTGTAATGCAATTGATCACGCTTACGCCAACGTGTTCATCCCTTCCCTGTTTATCCAAAATCTCGCACAAAACTGGGGGTTGCATCCGCACTCAATAAAACTGCAATACTAGTATTTCAAGCATCTGAAACTATTCAATTAGTTGCATACATTGCCGCAGTGCAAAATAGCAGCTCGGCTTAAGTCTAATAATTATCGCAAGTCAGATTTTTTGCCCATGCTTGGGTGGATGCAAAATGTAGGATCAACTATCCAAGCCCTCAATCAGACATTAGAGAGTGGCATTGTATTAAGCAATGCCAAGCGAGACCAACCCTCCGCGGAAGCGACGCATGTTCATTTGATAAGCTTCAGCAGATTTAGTTAAGCCTGTAATCGCCGTTTGATCTAGCTCCCGCACCACTTTGCCAGGAGATCCCATGACAAGCGATCCATCCGGAATGATCTTCCCCTCAGTAATCAGCGTATTTGCTCCAATCAAGCAATTCTCTCCTATAACTGCCCCGTTTAACACGGTTGCTCCCATACCGATCAGTGTATTACCCCCGATAGTGCAACCGTGCAGCATTGCTTTATGCCCAATGGTGCAATTCACACCAATGGCCAACGGGAATCCCATATCCGTGTGCAAAACTGAATTTTCTTGCACGTTCGACCCTGCACCTACGTGGATCAATTCGTTATCACCACGCAGGACTGCACCAAACCAAACAGACGCCCCTCGATCTATCCGCACTTTTCCAATTAATTGCGCCGTTGGGGCAACCCAGTAATCGCCATCAAAAGCCAACTCAGGCGTAATTCCATCCAGCTCATAGATCATGATATTTCCTCAAATTCAGTATTAAGAGCCCGTATACGCGCCATCAGGCTTGGCTGACGGTCTCGCCGCAACCGCTCAGCTGTGATTACCGCACGAAGCTGCTCTTCGCACGTGTCTAAAATTTCATTCACCAAAACATAATCGTATTCGGCCCAATGGCTAATCTCGTCACGAGACTTGGCCATCCGGCCAGAGACAACTTCGACAGAATCTTGACCACGCGCGTTTAGGCGGCTTTCCAACTCCATAATCGACGGAGGTAAAATAAATACCGAAACTACATTATCGCGCAGGTTAGAGGCTCGGATTTGCTGCCCACCCTGCCAATCCACATCAAATAGAACATCAGATCCACCATCCATGGCCTCTTTAACAGGTCCAATCGGCGTACCATAGAAATTTCCAAACACCTCAGCATGTTCCAGCATTTGCCCGGCTTCGACCATTGCTTCAAATTCTATCCGAGATTTGAAATAGTAGTCCCTACCCTCAACCTCATCCGGTCGCATGGGCCTTGTGGTAGCAGAAACGGAAAAGCTGATCTTATTATCATTAGCTAATAGCCGTTTAGCCAATGTGGATTTACCAGCACCCGAGGGCGAAGAAATAATAATTAGAAGGCCCAGACGGGCATCAACAGACATGGCTACTCCACATTTTGAATCTGTTCGCGCATCTGGTCGATAATAGTTTTCAGGTCAAGCCCGATCGACGTTAACGCAGCATAGTTCGCTTTAGAGCAAAGAGTGTTCGCCTCTCGATTGAATTCTTGTGTTAAAAAATCAAATTTTCGACCAACCGGCCCATCTTCACCCAACAACTCGTATGCCGCAGCAACGTGAACATTCAAACGATCTAGCTCCTCTGCCACATCTGCCTTGACTGCAATCAATGCCAATTCTTGCGCTAAACGAGTTTCGTCCACGGCATCCGTATTATTCAGAATTCGGGCAATATTAGCTGTGATGGTTGCTGACAAATGATCTCGACGTGCGCCTAAGACCTCCGCCACCGACCTACAGAGCCGTTCTATCTCATTGATTTGATCCGTTAGAATATCTTTCAACGCAGCCCCCTCTGCTGCGCGTGCAGTGCAAAATGATTTAATGGCCGTGATCAAATCTGCTTGAATCTGCGGAATATACACTGATAAGTCGTCCTGCTCCCCATCTTGAAAGGTGAAAACACCTGGTAACGCAAGAATACCAGCCACATCCAACGGAGCAACATTATCGCCTGCAGCCTCCGCCGTAAACCTCGCAGCCTCAAGTGCGCGCTCCATCCCATCCACATTTAAATGTGCACCGCGCACAACCGATCCACGGTTTAATTTCAGGCCAACCGATATAGTTCCGCGCTTACATACTACGCCGATCTCTTTGCGCACCAAAGCCTCGAGCACCTCAAAGCCATCTGGAATGCGGGCGCGAATATCCAAACCCCGCCCATTCACGCCACGGATCTCCCATGCCCAAGTCAGGCTTGCTGCATTCCCATTTACTGAAGCGAATGCCGTCATTGAGTTTACCATCTGGAAATTTTACCTCAT
>DLZA01000277.1:2089-2253 GCA_003447515.1 Paracoccaceae bacterium | reverse complement strand
AAACATACTGGATTTCTCAATGAGTACATAAATATCCAAACACGCTGAACGTTGTGCGCTTTGAATTTGAGGCTTTAAAACTGAAAAACTTTTTAGCTCGAAGGACAGCGCCAAGCAGCCAGTTGCTGTGAAAAGAAAGAGCCATCCTTTGCACCAAGAACATT
>DLZA01000277.1:0-1724 GCA_003447515.1 Paracoccaceae bacterium | reverse complement strand
GAAATTATAGAAATGCAAATAGTTCGCACTTACAAAACCCAAAGACACGTGGCCTAATTGAAACCGAATAATATACTTTATTAAATTTAATTAGCTCACTTTACGCCTCTCAACGACCCGCTGCTCTAGTTCCTCTGACACTAAGAACGCCAATTCCAGCGCTTGAGATGCATTCAAACGTGGATCGCACGCGGTGTGGTATCGTGACGACAGGTCTTCATCTGTCACCGCACGAACACCGCCAGTGCATTCAGTTACATCCTTGCCTGTCATTTCAAAGTGCACACCGCCAGGGACGGTGCCTTCGGCGTTGTGAACACTGAAGAACTCTCGCACTTCGCGCAGGATACTATCAAATGGGCGAGTTTTAAATCCAGTTGTAGATTTGATAGTATTGCCATGCATCGGGTCACAAGACCAAACAACGTTCGCACCTTCTTCTCTAACAGCCTTAATCAACCGTGGCAGATGATCAACAACGGACCCTGCACCAAAACGCGCAATCAGAGTCAAACGCCCCGCCTCATTTTTGGGGTTCAGCTTTGAAATCAGTGCTTTCAGATCATCCACAGTCATTGTTGGTCCACATTTCAGACCAATCGGGTTCTGGACACCGCGTGCGAATTCTACATGGGCACCCTCGGGCTGCCGTGTGCGATCACCGATCCAAATCATATGACCAGAGCCAGCAACGGGCAGACCAGAAGTGGAGTCAATTCTGCAAAGTGCTTCTTCATACTCCAGCAATAAAGCTTCGTGGCTAGTGTAAAAATTTACCGTGTGCAGCGACGATGTATTGTCGGAATTTATGCCAGCCGCAGTCATAAAATCGAGGCTATCAGAAATGCGGTTCGCGAGTTGTGTGTACTTCTCAGCCGCCCCCGCCGCATTGGCAAAGCCAAGGTTCCACTCATGAACCCGGTGGATATCCGCAAAGCCACCCATTGAAAACGCACGAAGTAGGTTAAGAGATGCGGCAGCTTGAGTGTAAGCATCCAGCATACGATTAGGGTTCGGAATACGCGCTTCTGGAGTGAAATCGATATCGTTAATTATATCCCCACGATAAGATGGTAGCTCTAAACCATCGATCGTTTCTACATCCGAAGAACGAGGCTTGGCGAATTGTCCGGCCACACGGCCAATTTTTACAACTGGAACTTTCGCGCCATAGGTAAGAACAACCGCCATTTGCAACATTACTTTATAGGTGTCACGCAACATGTCAGCGTTAAATTCTGCAAAACTCTCAGCACAATCGCCACCTTGTAAAAGAAACCCTTCACCTCGGGAAACTTGTGCCAGCTTTGCCTTCAAAGACCGAGCCTCACCTGCAAAAACCAGCGGCGGATAACAAGATAAACGCGACTCAACTGCCTGCAAAGCAAATGCATCATTATAATCAGGCATCTGTATACGCTCTTTAGCGCGCCAATCAGATTTTTTCCACGCCGAAGTCATCAAATCTCTCCTTGGTTAGAGTGCCAGGGACCTTGCTTACATGACGCCCAAGACATTGGCTAGCATACTAGTGCAGCGATGGGACCAAATCAGTGCAAAAATCGCACAATAAAACTAATACTACGTTAGCGTTAAGTTCTTGTACGCAACAAATTTTTTTTTCAAGTTTAAAAAAACCCAACACACCCGACTGATTCGGGTCGATTAGGCAAACGATATGTCCGAATTTACCCTGCGAGCTGCCAAAGAAAAAACACGAAAAT
>DLZA01000171.1 GCA_003447515.1 Paracoccaceae bacterium | reverse complement strand
TGAGGTTTAGGCAGTTTTTGTTTTGGAGACGGTCGATGTCAGACTGCTATAATCAAATTGAATGACGCCTTTATGCCCTTTACAAAATCCCATATAATATAATAAAAACAATAGGATATTTTGTATTTGGTTGACTTTTTCGGAATTCCCGAGTATACTCTGGAACAGTAGGGAAAGGGTAACCCCACTACTCGCAGGCATTAAGTCCCGCGCACTTTGGCTCAGCTGCTGCCAAGGCCCACCAAAAGCGAAGCTGTTTACTAATTCCAGCTCGTGGCCTGTGCCGCAGAAAGAGACGTTATGTCGCAAGATTTAGACGTAATCCCGCGTAAATTGCTGTGTCAAGAAATCAGCATAAGTAAAGATACCTTAATGAATTGGATTGCAAATAGAGGCTTTCCAAGACCTTTATCATCCTCTGGAAGGGAGCCAATTTTTAGCAGGTCCGAAGTGCGCGAATGGTTACACCGAGAAGAACCGGAGATACTTAAAACGCCTCCAACTAAAAATGAAGTTCTCAGATTTCAGGCGTTATTCCGCGGAGGTAAGAAGGCTTATGGAAAGTCCAATATTGCGTCTGAGACTAAAAGTGGCAAGATTACGCCAAAATACACAAGCGTTAAAAGTCCGCTCACTCCCACACAGTATCAAGCCCACTTGAACTCGGAGTTTCGGCTTGGCGTTTACGTCATAGATGAGAGTGATTTATGCTCGTTCTCTGCCATCGATATAGATGACTACAACGTCGACCATATGGGGCTAACCAAAAAGCTGAAAGCACTGCAGTTGCCATCATGCGTTTGCACAAGCAAATCTGGAGGCGCTCATATTTACCTGTTCTTCGAGAACCCAGAAAACCCGGCTATGGTCCGCGAAGCTCTCGGTGAGGTTGCTAAATACGTCGGTTATCCAAAGGCAGAAATTTTTCCAAAACAAAACTCAATAAGTGAGGGTAAAGTAGGCTCTTTTATAAACCTGCCTTTTGTTGGAGGCAAAAGCTCTGCAACTGTTTGTTATACAGAAAACGGGCCTTTGGATTTCCACGGGTTTCTAGACTACGTGGAGAGTAGACTCACAACGATTGAAAAAATAGCGGCAGTGGTCAGAAGTGCTGCTGCGGAAAAAAGCAATCCGTCCAGTTCATCTGAGACTAGAGAGCCCTCTGGCAGAAATGATTATTTGCACAGCTATGCCTGCAAGCTTCAGCGCGACGGTGTGAGCGATGATCAAATTCTCCGTTTGGTAAACCAAAAAAACTACAATGCTACCACGGATGATCACCCGAATTTTGTAAACGGACCCCTTCCAGACGAGGAGGTTCGAATGTTGGTTTCCCAAGCTCTAAAACACGCTAAGGGCCAAGAGGCGGCTAGCAATAAAACTGACGTTATTGATAAATTCAACTCAGAATATGCTCACGTTATGGTTGGTGGCAAAGCCCGAATTATGCACGAAACTGTCGATCCAGTTACGCGGGAACCAAAACTAGATTTTTATCAATTTCCTGACTTCCGCAGCAAGTACGCCAACTCGGTGGTTCAGGTTGGTAAGAAGCTTGTTTGCGAAGCAGATTATTGGTTAAGGCACCCAAAACGGAGAAGTTATGGTGCAATTGTCTTTGCCCCGAATATGGATTTGAGCAAAGAGGTATACAACTCGTATCGTGGTCTGTCTGTTGAACCTAAGCCCGGTGACTGTTCATTATACTTTCAGCATATCCGAGATATAATCTGTAGCGGAGACGACGATTTATTCGAATACGTCAAGAATTGGATGGCCAACGCAATCCAAAACCCCGCGGCACGTCCCGGAGTAGCCCTTGCCCTGCGCGGCAGTATGGGGGTTGGCAAAGGGGCTTTCGTATCTCACTTTTTATCACTGTTCGGGGTGCACGCTCTACAGGTGTCACAAACAAGTCATCTTGTCGGGCATTTTAATAGCCACTTGCAGGACAAACTTTTAGTGTTCGCGGATGAAGCCTTCTGGGCTGGTGACAAAAAAGCGGAAGGTGCGCTAAAGGCGCTGATCACCGAAGATACGATTGCAATCGAGCGCAAGGGTGTTGATGTTGAGCGATGCCAAAACTATGTCCGGCTAATCATAGCTTCAAATAATGATTGGCTCATACCTGCGGGTACAGATGAGAGACGGTTTTGCGTACTGGATGTGAGCCAAGCGCGCATGCAAGACACAACCTACTTCAAGCGACTCCATGAGCAAATGAGAAGCGGAGGCCGCGAAGCACTACTATTTGATCTCCTAAACATTGACTTGGAAGACATTGATCTGCGCAAATTTCCCAAAACAAACGCATTGGCCGAGCAAAAAATGGAGACTTGGCCAAACTTTCATAAGTGGCTCCACCACATCTTACAAACTGGCGGCATAGTAATTAAGCGAGACGCGCAGGGGCAACCGTACGACGTGATCATTTGGAAAGACGAGGTAATACCTGCTGAAATCCACGATAATTACAAGGAAATGTGCCGATCAATGCAATGGGGCAGACCAATTCAGTTAAATGAATTCGGTAAAAAACTGAAACGCCTGATACCCTCTGTTCAGAAGGTGAGAAATGGCTCGGAAGGTCGCGGTAACCGATACCAACTTCCATTGATTGAAGATGCGCGAAGGCACTTTCTGAAGAACGCCAAAATACCGAACTATGAATGGGAAGACGGACCGGGACAGCCGTCACTGCATGAAGCCTGATTAACTGGAAGCTATGACGTGAAAACACAAATTAATTCAACGGCTTGCCATAGCTGCCAACGCTTACACCGCTTTTTTTCTTTTTTTGGTAAATTTTTTTTTTTTTATTTAAAAACCAT
>DLZA01000408.1:2466-4742 GCA_003447515.1 Paracoccaceae bacterium | reverse complement strand
CACGAGTTTGAGAGCAATTTCACAGATTTTGTTGTAGACTGTGTGGCTCACTGAAATACTTGTTATCCGCGATCAGCGGAGACCCAGTATGGTATATTTACTTAATTATTGCGCACAATAAAGAAAATGTGATTGGAATTTCAGGTCCTGACGGAGGATATTTTGGCAGATTTCATGAAAGATAAGCCTTTTGATCTAAAAATGTTACTGCCATTAATTTTCCTTATTTTTGCAGCAGTATTCGGATATTTTGCGCTCAGTGAAATGATTAGCTTTGATGTGCTGTTTAACAACCGAGAGACATTATTTGCCTGGCGCGACAGCAACTACTTGCTGGTGGCAATTATGTTCATGTCATTTTACGTGTTTGTGGTGGCATTTTCGCTTCCGGGCGCTGTTGTGATGACGGTTGCGGGCGGATTTCTATTTGAGCTTTTTCCTGGAGCACTATTTTGCGTGAGCGGTGCAACGATAGGGGCGATTGTTATTTTTTCTGCAGCTAAAATGGGATTAGGAGATATGTTGCACGCGAAACTGGTTGCAAAGCCGGGGTTAATTCAGAAGATTGAAACAGGGCTGCGTGAAAATGAGATCAGTTTTCTTTTCTTAATGCGTCTGGTACCGATAATACCATTTTTTTTGGCCAACCTTGCGCCTGCGTTTTTTGGCGTTCGTTTGCGGAACTACGCTTTTACTACTTTCTTTGGGATCATGCCTGGGTCGATTGTATACACTTCTGTTGGCTCTGGCTTAAGCGATGTCATCGCACGAGGCGAAAGCCCAAGCCTCGGGGTTGCCTTTGAGCAGCAGATTTTGTGGCCGATATTTGGATTATGTTTGTTGGCAGTTATGCCAATCGTTATCAAGAGATTTGTAATTAAAAAGGATGCCTCTCAATGAGCGTTCGTATCAAGACGGATTTGTGCGTTATTGGTGGTGGGTCAGGTGGTTTATCTGTGGCTGCGGGTGCGGTGCAATTGGGCGCACAAGTTGTGCTGATCGAAGGGCACAAGATGGGTGGAGATTGCTTGAACTATGGCTGTGTGCCCAGCAAAGCGCTTATCGCGGCGAGTAAGCATGCTCACGCGATGACGCTAGGTCGAAAGTTTGGTGTAGTCCCCGTTGTGCCAAAGGTAGATTATGCTGCCACGAAAGATCATGTGCGGTCTGTCATTTCTGGGATTGAACCTCATGACAGTGTTGAGCGATTTGAGCGGTTGGGCGTGAAAGTGATTGAGGCGTTTGGTACCTTTATCTCGCCGAATGAACTTAAAGCTGGTGATAATATTATTTCTGCGCGGCGGTTTGTGATCTCTACTGGGTCATCGCCGCTTGTTCCACCTATTCCAGGACTAAAAAGTGTTCCTTTCTTCACAAATGAGAATATTTTTAATCTACGCGAGCAGCCGGAACATTTGATCGTAATCGGTGGTGGCCCAATTGGAATGGAAATGGCGCAAGCACATCGGCGTCTTGGGTCTGCAGTGACGGTGTTGGAGGGTGCTAAGGCGCTCAGCAATGATGACTCGGAAGCTGCTGCTGTAGTGCTAGAAAGTATCCGCGCTGAAGGCGTTGAGGTTGTTGAAGGCGCGCATGCATCCGCGATCCGCGGCGAAGCACTTTCAATTCAGGTCGAAACGGAGGAAGGGAATCTATACGTGGGCTCCCATCTTTTTATTGCGGTTGGGCGCAAGCCAAATGTCGACAAACTGAATTTAGAAGCGGCGGGCGTGGAGCCTATTTTTGGTGGGATCCGAGTGGATGCAAGTTTAAAAACTACAAATAAAAAGATTTATGCGATTGGAGATGTGACGGCTGGGCTGCAATTCACTCATGTGGCTGGGTATCATGCAGGCATCATTATCCGCTCTATTCTCTTTGGTTTGCCATCAAAGCAACGCACAGACCATATCCCGTGGGTCACTTACACAGAGCCTGAACTTGCTCAAGTGGGTTTGACTGAAGTCCAGGCGTTGGACACACATGGCGATAAGTTGAAGGTGATCAAGCACGATTATGCTGAAAATGATCGTGCGCGGGCTGAGTTGAAGACTTTAGGTTTTATCAAAGTTATGGTTGTGAAAGGTAGACCTGTGGGCGTAACCATTGCTGGAGCGCAGGCAGGAGAGTTGATACAAGTTTGGGCGCTGGCTATTGCTAATAAGATGAAGATGAGTGCGGTAGCGGAAATGGTTTCACCGTATCCAACGCTCGGAGAAGTGAGTAAACGCGCTGCAGGAGCATATTTCACCCCACGTTTATTTGAAAATGACTGG
>DLZA01000408.1:0-2072 GCA_003447515.1 Paracoccaceae bacterium | reverse complement strand
ATCTGCAAGCAATCTCGCAAGATTAAGGAGAACGCATTCGTTTATAGCCTCTTTCAGAGGGCTTTTTGTAAACAATTATCTTTGTCATGTTTGCAGAAGTTTTGATTTTGCCTTCAGTATTGTGGTTCCGTGTGGATTATTTGCAGGAATAATTGGAACAATTACACATTGCATCGCTGCCATTGCTAACTATGCCAAGCGATGTGGTTAGTCAGATGCCGAGGCATGGGGCCTTGGCTTTATCAGGCGCCCAGTTACCATCAGTAATGAGCATGTGAACTGCACCTAGATGCACGGAGATGAAGACCAGATTTACCCAGTGATTATCAATTTTGCGCATAATTCCTCGTGGATTTATACAGTGGGTAAGGGTGGGTGTCTCACTTTTGGCGGCAAACTAGAATTGATTGAAAATTCTGATTGAGGCAATGCGTTTCGAATAAGGTTGCTGGAATAGGCAATTTTTCTAATGTTCATGAAATTTGCTTCAACGTTTAGAATGAATTTTTGAATTATACTTCTTGTTTCGAAGAATCTTCTAATAATGAAAAATAATTGCATTATATGCTGTGTGAAATGCTATGATTGGCGTAAAAATTTCTGATTTCAATCTGATAATTTTCTACTATGACGGTTTCAACAGATTCGAAGGAGCCTTGCCATGATTGAAACACCATACCTTTTGTTTTTGGGAGATGCGCCGGACGCGTTGGCCGCCAAAGTTGCGCAGGGCATCAAAGATTGGCGCCCGGAGGCGTCTTTGGGTCAGTACCGTATGGACGGCTGTAATGCGGACATGGGCTTGCCTGATATGACAATTTTGCAAGCTGTGGATGCAGGGTGCAAGACGCTGGTGATTGGCGTGGCTAATCGTGGTGGCGTGATTTCAGATGCCTGGAAAACCGTGCTGGTTGAGGCATTGGATGCTGGAATGGACATCGCTTCCGGTTTACATAATCTACTGGGTGAAGAGTCTATTTTGGTCCAAGCGGCAGAGCGCAATGGTAAGACGCTGCATGATGTTCGTATTCCGACAATTGAATATCCGATTGCGAACGGCAAAAAACGAAGTGGGAAACGTTGTTTGGCTGTCGGCACGGATTGCTCTGTCGGTAAGATGTACACAGGAATCGCCATGGAGCGTGAGATGGTTGATCGTGGAATGAAGGCGACATTCCGAGCAACCGGCCAAACTGGTATTTTAATCACGGGCGACGGTGTGCCGCTTGATGCAGTAATCGCGGACTTTATGGCAGGTTCTGTTGAATATCTGACACCCGACAACGATGACGACCATTGGGATCTGATTGAAGGCCAAGGTTCTTTGTTCCACGTATCCTATTCTGGAGTGACAATGGCGCTAGTGCATGGTGGCCAGCCAGATGCACTGATTTTAAGTCACGAGCCAACACGCAAGCACATGCGTGGTTTACCAGAGTATCAACAGCCAACGTTGCAGCAATTGCGTGACACGGCGTTGCCGTTGGCAAAGGTCGGAAATCCGAATTGTAAAGTTGTAGGAATTTCAGTGAATACACAGCACATGTCTGAAGATGAAGCCAACGCTTATCTGGCAAAAGTCGAGGCTGAAATGGGTTTACCAACAGTTGATCCGTTCCGCCACGGTGCAGGGCGCTTGGTGGATGCATTGGCCACCATATAAAAATTTGTGTGGTGCATTAGTCAATGCATGCCCCTAAACGCTTTCAAGGTGCCCATTCATGGCGTACTTTTGATTGTTTGAAAGGTTTGTCATGGAAATAACCGTTACTCCTGATGTATTCAAGCTGGCGCAGGTGTTTACGATCTCTCGTGGGTCTCGCACGGAAGCTAAGGTTTTAACAGTGCGTATTGAAAAAGATGGCATCACAGGATGGGGTGAGTGCGTGCCTTATGCTCGGTACGGTGAAACGCTGGAAAGCGTGGCAGATCAAGTAAACAGTCTATCTGAGGATATTGATAGAATAAGTTTGTTAAATATGTTGCCGCCCGGGGCTGCCCGCAACGCAGTCGATTGTGCGCTTTGGGATTTGTCCGCCAAAACTGCGAAAAAACGGGTTTGGAATTTGCTA
>DLZA01000192.1:2042-6779 GCA_003447515.1 Paracoccaceae bacterium | reverse complement strand
TTTGCAAGCCGTTTCGCTGAAGTGTTTAATGTAGACGATTACGTCTTAAAAAGCTTCATCCTGGAGGTAAATTCTAGATGGGGTAATTATTGCGTTCAGCTTTAATCCGTGGTGCGTTAAGAATTTAGACTATAGCCAAACCGGATCCTATCTATGAGATTTTCAGAAGATCAAGCCGATGCCTACGATGTGATCGTTGGTGTTTTAAAGGCCACTGGTATCGATTTAGATAATGCACTGTTAAAACCAGAGAGGCTTGGCAAGCAGCAAACATTGGCAGTTTTGGGTAAAGCCGGGTCTGGCAAAACGATGCTGCTGGCAAAGCTGGGTGAGGCGCTGACCGACGTGGGCGTTGACACCATCAGCGGTGATTATGAGGGTAAAGCGAGAAAGGGCCGCCGTACTTTGGCAATTTTAGCGCCGACTAACAAAGCGGCATCGGTTCTCCGTAATCGAGGTGTTAAGGCGACGACTATCCACCGCATTTTGTACACGCCGATGTATGATCCTGAATATGAAAATATTGCAGAATGGCTGGCAGGAAATGCAGAAAAGCCCAAAATTGACGGTCTTACAGATGTTGCATTAGAGCGTGCATTTGTATTTTTTCAAAATAATCAATCTGTGCCAGGTGCCCTTGCGGTCGCTGGGCTGAGGGGGTCTGATTTTATTATTGGGTGGAAGCGGCGCGAAGAGCCGCTTGATGTTGGGTTTGTTGATGAAGCCTCGATGCTGGATGATAAACAAATGGAAGATCTTCAAGAGATATTCTCGACCCTCATTATGTTTGGTGACCCAGCGCAGTTGGCTCCTGTTGGACAGTCTGGTTCTATGGCATTTGATGGGTTGTTAGAGCCTAGAAAGCTACATCTAAGCCGGGTCCACAGGCAAGCTGAGGATAATCCAATCTTGGATTTGGCGCACGCCTTGGCGGACCCACAATTGGAGTTTTCTCAGTTCGAGAAGTTGATTGAAGATGCTGCTGTTAAAGATGAGCGTATAGTAGTTGCGCCACGTGTGGATGCAGCAGCGATGGCGCGTGCACCCGTTTTGGTCTGGCGTAATACTACGCGGATTAGGTTGATCCATGCATTTCGTGCAGCTTTTGGCGCACCCGCAGAAATGTTGTTGCCCGGTGAGCCATTAATTTGCGATGGGATCGAACTGCCGATGAAGCATCGCAAAAAACGCATTGATCTAGAAGCTCGAGGGCTGATTAAGGGAGGTCAGGTTGTGTATCTTAGTGAAGGGAGAAAGCCTGGATTTTCGCGTCTTCATGTCGTTGGGGCTGAAGAACCACAAGTATCGGCAGCGACGATTATTAAGATTGAAATACCTGGTGAAGAAGAGCCGTTTATTCCATCTGCCGCACGGATGGGGGCTGCCTTTGTGCATGGCGCGGCCTGTACGATTCATAAAGCGCAAGGATCGCAGTGGACCGACGTACAAGTTTTCGCTCCAGATATTTATGCAGCCAGTCGTGCTGGGCGAACAGAGGCAGGCATTGCTTTGTGGAAGCGTCTTGCCTACGTTGCTATTACTCGAGCGGAGCAGCGATTATTGTGGGTCACGCGGTATATGCTTGCTAAACCGGACTCGCCGCTGGGGGTTGGGGATTTAAAAGCAGTACAAACTCCAGTTTTAAAACTGGGAGCACAAGCGCCAAAAATAGACTGAACTAAAGCGCTTGGTGCCGTTTATCCCCGAATGTTTATTTTGATGATGTTCACGGCCTTTTCAGACAACGTAATATTCTAGTGCAAAAGAAACATTCACTAGAACACGACATTCATCATGAACATTGAAACAATCAAGAACAAGATAGTCATCACACCACCCGTACGCACGAAGTCAACCACGCGGTAGCCTGCAGGCCCCATGATTAGAGCGTTTACTTGGTGTGTTGGTATCAGGAAGGAGTTCGAGGTGGAAATTGCAACTGTCATGGCGAAGATTGCAGGGTCTCCACCGGCTGCGATTGCAATCGAAACGGCCAAAGGAACGAGTAGCACGGTGGCACCAACATTGGACATTACCAATGTAAAAACCGTGGCAAGGATTGCGATACCTGCCTGAAGCGCCCAGATTGGCCACCCGTCAAGGACGAAGAGTATGCCTTGCGCGATCCACTCTGCAGTCCCTGTGCTTTGGACGGCTTGGCCAAGCGGTATAAGTGAGGCAAGTAAAAAAACAGTATTCCAACCAACTGCGCGGTAGGCTTCGTCTATGTCGAGGACTTTGGTTACAATCATACCCGCTGCTCCAGTCAGTAAGCACAGAGACAAACGCACATCTGTGAAAAGGATAAGGCCTACTGCGATTGCAAAGAATACCAACGCCCAAGAGACTTTTTGTGGGCGTAATTCTTCTTGCGGGAAATCAGAGGTCACCACGACGAAGTCTTTTTCGCGGTTAATCCGTGTCAAGTTTTCCCACTGGACGTGCACCACTAATGTGTCACCTGCACGCAGAGGCACGCGGCCAATACGGGAGGCTTCATGACTTTCAGTTTCCACGTGGCTAAAGGTCTCTTCGCCACGATGGATGGCAAGCATTGACATGCCATACGTTTTGCGAAGCGCGAGGCCTTGGGCTGTTTTGCTAATGACTTGGCTGTCAGGTGGGATTACGATTTCGGCGACACCTGATTTTGTTGGTGCAAATTCTTCGGCGAAGATGTCCAGCTCAGGCAATATTTTTAGCCCATAGATATCTGCCATTTCCTCAATTACTTTTTTACGACCCAAAATAGCAAGGCGACAAGGCGTGGTGATTTCGGTTTCGACGACTGGTGAAATCCAACGTTGGCCTTTGAAGTAGGAACCAATGATGTACATGTGGTGTACATCCATCAGGTCATTAAAAGATTGACCCAGAAGAATATTTCCCTCGGGTACTTCAACTTCGACGATGTCGGCTTTCAGACCATACAGGCGTTTAAGGTATTCATTCATGGATTGGCCAGAAGCTGCGTCACCCTTGGATGTCGCCCCTGGTAGAACCCAGCGTCCAAAAAGTGTAAAATAAAGAATACCTGTTATAACCAAAGCAAGCCCGATAGGCGTAACAGAGAATAGCCCAAACGTTTCCATCTGCTGTTCTGAAGGCAAGTCAGCGTTGGTAGCTTTGATCAAATCATTCAACAAGATGAGGGGGGAAGATCCAACCATTGTCATTGTTCCACCAAGGATTGCGCAGAAGCCCATAGGCATCAACAAACGCGCCATACCTATGTTGGTACGTGAAGAAATACGTGAAACCACTGGTAGGAAAAGTGCAGCTGCACCGACGTTTTGCATGAAGCTAGAAATCACACCAACTGTGCCAGAGATGATCGGAATAATTCGGCCTTCAGTGGTTCCGCCGTATTTCAGAATTGAAGCCGCTACTTTGGTCATCAGGCCTGTTTTATCCAACCCCGCACCGATGATCATTACGGCGATAATTGAAATCACTGCATTTGATGCAAAGCCATCAAACAAGTGATTGATATCTACAAGCCCGCTAAGCCCAGGCACATAGCTTAGGCCGCCGAGTAGGACCATAACGATGATCGCAGAAAGATCGACGCGAACTATTTCTGATACAAACAGAAAAACGGTAAATCCAAGCAGCGCTAGAACCACGATCATTTCGGTCGATAGGGTGATTTGGTCCACGAGACAGGCCTTTGGTATTGATTATTTCGTTTCGGTATACCTTTGCAGCAAACTGCGGGCAACCAGTCAGGTGAGCAATTTTTTATGGTTTAACTGGTTTTACACCCGCTGTTTTTGTACTTGTGCTAACATGCACAAAAGTTCAAACATTATTGACACTCCAACCCAACCAGTGCTGCCTGACGGGTCAAACGGTGGCGACACTTCTACCAGATCAGCGCCCACAAGGTTTAAACCAGTCAGCTCTCGCACAAGTTGTTGGGCTTGAAAACTGGTGACACCACCAATTTCTGGAGTACCTGTACCAGGTGCAAATGATGGGTCAATAATGTCGATGTCAAAGGAGCAGTAAGTTTCTTGGTCACCGGCTATATCACGGGCTTGAGCCATAACGTTTGGGATACCGCGCTCAAATAGTTCTTCAATTCGGATGATGGTGACGCCTTGCTCGCGGCCCCAATCGATGTCCTCGGTATTGTAGGCTGTGCCGCGAATGCCAACCTGTACCATGCGTTTTGGGTCGAGAAGATTTTCTTCTATTGCTCTGCGAAACGGCGTACCGTGCGTGTATTTTGCGCCACCAAAATAAGTGTCGAACAAGTCTGTATGAGCGTCAAAATGGATCATCCCTAATGGACCGTCTTGAGCCAATCCGCGTAACACCGGCAGGGATACTAGGTGGTCACCGCCAGCCGTCATTGGGACGATACCCATTTTGGTAGTGGCGGTATAAAACTCAGTAATTTGCTGCATGGCTTCGTGGATGTCAGATGGGTTTGCGCCTACATCGCCCAGATCCGCACAATTCTTCAAGGTGAATGGATTGATACCATTCACAGGGTTCAATGCGCGGATCATTGTTGAGTAATCCCGCAATTGGCGCGGACCGTGGCGAGGGCCTGGACGATTGGTTGTGCCACTGTCCCAAGGTACGCCGATTAGACCGATGTCAACATCGCAATAACGTGCATCATGTGGCGTTAAATGCGGGAGTCGCATAAATGTTGGTACGCCTGCAAAGCGCGGGGTTTCAATGGCAGAAACGGGTTGGAAAAACGGATCAGCTATTTTTGGCACT
>DLZA01000192.1:0-1648 GCA_003447515.1 Paracoccaceae bacterium | reverse complement strand
AATGTTATTTTTTGTGAGGGCAGCAACATGGCGAAAGCGATTATCATCACGGGAGCAGGGTCAGGCGTCGGGGCGTCTACTGCAAAGGCGTTTTTGGATGCAGGTTGGAATGTTGGGCTAATGGGCCGTCGCGAAGGCCCTTTGCAAGAGGTTGCCTCTGGATACGAGACTGCTTTGGTTTTGCCCGGTGATGTGTCGGATGAGCTATCTGTAAATGAAGCCTTCAATACAGCTGTAACAAAATTTGGCCACTTGGATGCGCTATTTAATAATGCTGGGATTGGCGTTCAGGCCAGCTCGATTGATGAAATGGATGTGGATGCATGGCGCAAATGTGTGGATATAAATCTTACGGGTAGTTTTTTATGTGCCCGTGCGGCCTGGCGAGTTATGCGTTCACAAACTCCACAAGGTGGACGAATTATTAACAATGGATCGGTTTCCGCACATGCGCCGCGTCCAGGGTCTGCGCCTTACACATCCACTAAACATGCAATTACGGGTTTGACCAAAACGCTGTCACTCGACGGTCGGGCTTTCAACATTAATGTTGGGCAAATCGATATTGGTAATGCACTCACAGAAATGGCAGAGCCCATGACCACGGGAGTTCCACAGGCCAATGGTTCGATTGTTACAGAGCCAACCATGGATGTTTATCATGTTGCTGATGCGGTGATACATATGGCAGGATTGCCGCTCGGTACCAATGTTCTATTTATGACAGTCATGGCTAACAATATGCCTTTTGTGGGCCGCGGTTAGAGCTTTTTGTGCATAACCACAGCATGTGACTTCACGCCGTTAGGTCCATTGTAATAATCTTTTCGCGTTGCTCGGTTCTCGAAACCATACGCGTGATAGAGAGCAATTGCTGGCTCATTTGTTTCCACAACTTCTAAGAAGATTTCTTCACATTGCGCAGCCTCTGCGGTTCCTAGGACATTTTTTAAAAGGTTGCTGCCTTCACCATTTCTTCGTGCACAGGGGTGCACCGCGATCGTTAATAGTTCCGCCTCAGGGCCAGCAATTTGAACAAACGCAAAGCCATTGTCGCTAGTGACAATGTGCGTGTGCGGTGACGCTAAAAGATCAGCAAATTCTTTTACGCTCCAGGGGCGTGGCTCCTTAAAACTCAAGGCATGAATTTTTGCCATTTGTTTGGGCGTCATGGTAGAAGTTTTGGTGATGGATTTGTTGGCAACGCGGCATCTGGTGCGCGTACATAAAGTGGTGCAGGTTTAGGCTGTCGTGTGTTCAACTGGCCGTTTGCAATTTGTGCCGCGTTCTCCAAAGCTTTCTGCGTTGTAATCTGCTTTGCTGGGAAAGCTACTTCTCCGTAGCAAAAAATTTCATTTTTGGCCTTAAACTCATCCACAGATACGGTGACTACTTCTGAAATTTTAGACCCGTCCATGAAATTCTGCACATACATACGATTTTGCCGGGCATCGATGATCATGGTGCAGCGACCTTGTGAGCCGAGCGCCATTGCGTTGAAACGAGATACACCAATGGCTGGTATATTTAGAGATAGAGCCAGCCCTCGTGCTGCTGAAACAGAAATGCGAATACCTGTAAAGTTTCCTGGCCCGGTCCCTACTGCGATCGCCGAGAGATTATTCAAAGTCACCTCTGCCTCAGCCAG
>DLZA01000292.1:13868-14160 GCA_003447515.1 Paracoccaceae bacterium | reverse complement strand
AGCACGTACCAAATTAGCATCTTTCAAATCACACTGTACGCAATCACCCGTATCCTTCAGCTTCTGTAGATCATCAGGATCAAAAGCGGATGCGCTGCTCGCAAACATGGTTGCTGCTACGGTCAGTGCTGTCAGTGTTTGTTTCATCAGAACAACTCTTTCTGTTTATAGGGTCCACGCTGCTTACATAAACCTTACCCACAAAATTACTTTCGTCTCAATGTGAAATCACTACAGTAGTCCCCACTGAAGAACCAAAGGACGACCCTTGCCATGCCACGTATAACACTTG
>DLZA01000292.1:12858-13522 GCA_003447515.1 Paracoccaceae bacterium | reverse complement strand
CTTCATGGCCTTCACACCAGTGGCGTCCATTAGCTGACCGAGGGGAAGCTGTTCCGCAACATAACCTCGGATTAATGTACGAAAATGGTGAAGGTGTCCCTCTGGATTATGTTGAAGCCGTGAAGTGGTATCGTTTAGCTGCTGAGCAAGGGACTGCTGCCGCGCAGTTTAACCTTGGGCAAATGTACAGAAAAGGTAGAGGCATTCCTAAAGATTATGCTGAAGCTGCAAAATGGTATCGACTAGCTGCAGAGCAAGGTATTGATAAGGCGCAATTAAACCTCGGTTTCCTGTACGAAAATGGTAAAGGTGTCCCTCAAGATTATGCTGAAGCCGTAAAGTGGACTCGCTTAGCTGCTAAACAAAGGTATGCGCAAGCGCAGAATAACCTTGGCAACTTGTACCGCGAAGGTAAAGGCGTCCCTCAGGACGATGCTGAAGCCGTAAAATTGTATCGTTTAGCCGCTGACCAAGGATTTGCTGATGCGCAACTTGCCCTTGCTGTCATGTACCAACTTGGTTGGGGAGTCCTTCAGGACAATGTAATAGCACACATGTGGTTCAACCTTGGTGCTACCAATGGACATGACAGAGCACGTGAACTTAGAAGTTTAATAGCCAAGAAGATGACCCCTGCTGCCATTGAAAAAGCCCAAGCTATGGC
>DLZA01000292.1:0-12530 GCA_003447515.1 Paracoccaceae bacterium | reverse complement strand
GGCACGTGAGTGCATGAGCAGTGGCTATACAAAGTGTGGGGATTGATGTTGGGGGTATAAAGCTGGCGATTTTACCGCAATTATCTGCAACGACTGACCAATCAATTTGGTACGAAGTTTTAGACAAATTTGGTACGAAGTGTTACAGAAGGTACTCATAATTACTATATAAATAAGGGTTTTATGAGATCTGTGGTGCCCAGAAGAGGACTCGAACCTCCACGTCCATACGGACACTAGCACCTGAAGCTAGCGCGTCTACCAATTCCGCCATCTGGGCACGGGGCAGTGACGGAGAGCTACATGGGGTATAAGGACCTGTCAACGCTGTTTCCAAAGACTTTGATACGATAGCGCTTGTGAGTGCTGTCACATCGCATTATTTCAAGAAAGTACCTACTTAACGGAGTGTCCCGATGAATCAGTCGCCTAAAATTGTCACAATCTTTGGTGGATCTGGTTTCGTTGGTCGTTATGTTGCGCGGCGTATGGCCAAAGCTGGTTGGCGTGTGTTGATCGCGGTGCGCCGCCCTAACGAAGCGCATTTTGTACGCCCTTACGGTGTAGTTGGTCAGGTTGAGCCGATCCTTGCTAACGTTCGTGACGATGCGTCAGTGCGTGTAGCATTGGCTGGATCTGACGCGGTTGTTAACTGTGTGTCCGTGTTGCAGGAGAGCGGCAAGCAAACCTTCGAGGCGTTGAACGATGCAGGCGCCGGGCGTGTTGCGAAGATTGCGGCTGAAGAGGGTATTGAAACATTTGTCCACCTATCGGCCTTAGGTGCAGATTTGAATAGTAAAAGTGACTCTGCACGGACTAAAGCTGAAGGCGAGCAAGCAGTTTTATCAGCTTTTCCAAACGCAATGATTTTGCGACCCTCTGTAATTTTTGGGAATGAAGATCAATTTTTTAATCGCTTTGCTGATCTAACAAAATTATCCCCAGTCCTACCGATTGTGGGTGGTAACAGCTTATTTCAGCCCGTCTATGTGGACGATGTAGCGCAAGCTGTGTGTCAGGGGATTACAAACAAAGACACTGGAGGGATTTATGAGCTTGGCGGTCCAGACGTGGATACGTTAACTGCGTTTATCCAGAAGATGTTAAAAGTTATCCGTCGCCGTCGCTTGGTCATCAACTTACCATTCATTATTGGTTCGATCATGGGTGGGTTTCTTGGCTTGATTCAATTCTTTACACTGGGCTTGTTTACGAACACCATTTTGACTCGCGATCAGGTTAAGCAATTACGAAAGGATAATTTAGTTTCTGATGGATCAAAATCCTTTACTGATTTGGATATAACTCCAACTGGTGTGGATCCTGTGATAGAGGAATATCTTTATCAGTACCGCCCCTACGGTCAGTATTCAGAGCTGACAGAAAGCGCAAAAAATTTGAAGGGTGCGCCCTCAGATAACGATTTTTAACTATAAGCGATACCCAGCAGGATTATTCCTAAAATTAGACGATAAATCACGTATGGTGTGAAACTGATTCTTCGCAGCAGGCGCATCATTAGACTAAGCGCTAGCAGTGCTGCAAAAAAGGCAAAGATTGCGGCGTACGCACCATCGCGAATGCTTGCAGCGTCAGCGGTAGCGAGTGCTTCTGCTCCAAGTAAGATGCCTGATGCTATTATCACTGGAATTGACATCAGCATTGAGATTTTGGTTCCGTCCTCGCGGGTGTAGCCTAGAACGCGTGCACCTGTGATTGAAATACCTGACCGTGATGTGCCGGGGATAAGCGATATAGCTTGCCAAAGGCCAAGTTTTATAGCGTCTGCGGTATTCCAATCGACTTGTGTTTTGACACCTTTGCCACGTTGGTCTGCTACATAAAGGATAATCCCAAAAATGAGCATTGTCCAAGCAATGACCGTGATGCTGCGCAGGTGGTCTGATAGGCCAGTAACTTTAAGGAAGAGACCAAAAGATATAGCAGGAATTGTTGCAAGGATAAGTAAAGTTGCGATACGCGCAGCGGGTGTTTTTAAACGGCCTTTAGTGATATGAGCAAGGCCTACGAAGGCCATTTTGCTGTCTGTCCAGAAGTAGAGGATAACTGCGCCAAGTGTTCCAATGTGGACGGAGACATCGATTAACTGGCCTTGATCTTCGATGCCTGTGAGGCTGGGAAGGAGAATTAGATGACCGGAGCTGGAGATAGGCAAAAACTCAGTTATGCCCTGGATTATAGCGAGAATTAAAAGGTGAAGAAGCGGCATGGGGAGCTTTTGTGATTCGACATAAGTTATATTAGGGCCCATTTTAAGGATTGTGTATCGCCCAAATAGGTAACTCTTACTGTCATAAACAATTTGTTACAGATAAAAAATCATATTTTTTACTCTTTTTTCTTGAAAATAGGTAAGTATTAGTTCCATAAATAGTGTTTTTTACTTTGCGTGGGTGCTTTTTATCTGTAGAGCTCCTGTTCTGATTTCCAGACACCGAGGTGCAAAACTATGGCTGAACAGAAAATGCTAAAGTTTGTCAAAGTAGGTCGCGACATGCCTGAGAAGCGGATGCCCGATCTACGGACGTCAGATTTTGATGAGATCTATCGACAATACGCAGAGACCAAAGCCGCTGAACAATCCAGCCGCTGTAGTCAATGTGGGGTGCCGTTTTGTCAGGATCACTGTCCGCTCCACAATAATATTCCTGATTGGCTGAAGTTAACGGCTGAGGGGCGGCTACAAGAAGCTTATGAGATTTCGCAAGCAACAAACCAATTCCCTGAAATTTGTGGGCGAATTTGCCCTCAAGATCGTTTGTGCGAAGGCAATTGTGTGATCGAGAAATCGGGCCATGGTACTGTGACCATCGGATCGGTAGAAAAATATATTACTGACAATGCGTGGGCAAACGGCTGGGTTAAGCCGATCCAGCCTCATTTGGAACGATCTGAAAGTGTCGGTATCATCGGCGCGGGGCCAGCGGGTCTGGCAGCAGCAGATGTGTTACGACGCGCGGGTTTGCAAGTGGTTATATACGACCGCTATGATCGTGCGGGTGGATTGCTAACTTATGGTATTCCGGGATTTAAGTTGGAGAAAGATGTTGTGGAACGCCGCAATAATCTATTGTCCAAAGGTGGTGTTACATTTTGTTTAAACACCAATATTGGCACCGATATGACCTTTAAGGAATTACAAGCAAAGCATGATGCAGTGCTGATCGGTACGGGCGTTTATAAATCTCGTGATCTTGGTGGACCCGGCGCAGGACTAAATGGCATTGTGCGTGCGATTGATTACTTGACTGCATCTAATCGTCAAAATTTTGGAGATAAAGTACCTGAGATCGATAGTGGCGAATTGTCGGCTGATGGAAAAAAAGTTGTGGTTATTGGAGGTGGAGACACTGCGATGGATTGTGTGCGTACCGCCATTCGCCAAGGTGCCACAAGTGTGAAATGTCTTTATCGCCGTGACAAAGTGAATATGCCTGGATCGCAACGTGAGACGGCAAATGCGGAAGAAGAAGGCGTTGAATTTGTTTGGTTGTCTGCGCCAGCTGGGTTCCACGGCGAAGAAGTTGTGACAGGTGTTCACGTGCAGCGGATGCGCTTAGGCGCGCCTGATATGACGGGCCGGCAATCGCCCGAAAAGATCGATGGTGCGGATTATATCGAGGAAGCAGATTTGGTGATTAAAGCGCTCGGCTTTGAGCCAGAGGAACTGCCAAGCTTGTGGGATACACCAGAACTGGAGGTGACCCGATGGGGCACCGTTAAGGCCGATTATGTAACGAAGCGTACAGCCTTAGATGGTGTTTATGCTGCTGGAGATATCGTACGCGGGGCATCGCTGGTTGTGTGGGCGATTGCTGATGGTCGCGATGCTGCCAACAGTATTCTTGAAGATCTGTGCGGTCGTATGGCTGTGCCAGCAGAATGATGTGGTCTCGCCGGTTCATAACTGCGGGCTGGTGGGGTTATCTCATTTGCGCAGCAATTTATGTCGTAGCATCCGCTCGTGCAGGAGATTGGTTGAATTTGTCAGGGTCATTATTTTTTTTCCTCGCGACGGTCTGTTTCATCATCCCACATTATTGGCATCATGAAGAGCGTTCGGATGATTAAACCTTTGAAGCCTTATCCTTCGGTGAAGCAAACTGATCAATACGAAGTTGCGGATGCGATAAACATGTTAATGTACCATCGCAGCGTCACGTTATGGACTTTTGGGCTGGCTAAAAAATTAGTGTTGAGCGGATTGATTTGGGTTTCTTTGATATTCGTGAAATTGCTGACTAAATTTAAGATTTCTACCTTAATCTTTGCAATGTCCCGCATCGCTGAAGTCATATTCTTTATACAGCTGAAGCAAGGCTATTCATCTAAATAATACGACAGTGGCGTTTTCGCCAGTGTGTTTGAATAAGTAATCCGTATTGCACGGAAAGAAAATAGAAGGAACACGGTATGACCAAGTTTGACGCTAAGTGGGTTGCAAAGGAACAGGCAAAACGCGCCTTGATGGCCGAACAAGGTTTGTATCGTGAGGATGATGAACATTCATCTTGTGGTGTTGGTCTAGTTGTTTCCGTTGATGGATCGCCAAGCCGTCGCGTGGTAGAAGCGGGTATCACTGCGCTACAGGCAATTTGGCACCGAGGAGCTGTTGATGCTGATGGCAAGACGGGTGATGGGGCCGGTATCCATGTGCAAATTCCTGTGCCGTTTTTTTACGATCAAATTGAACGTACGGGTCACCAGCCGAATACCAATGAGTTGATCGCTGTGGGTCAGGTTTTCTTGCCGCGTACTGATTTTGGGGCGCAAGAGACCTGCCGGACGATCGTGGAAACTGAAGTTCTGAAGATGGGCTACTACATCTATGGATGGCGCCATGTACCGGTGAACGTGTCTTGTTTGGGTGAAAAAGCAAATGCGACGCGGCCCGAGATTGAACAGATCTTGATTTCTAACTCGAAGGGTGTGGATGAAGAGCAGTTCGAGCGTGAACTTTATGTTATTCGGCGCCGGATCGAAAAGGCAGTATTGGCTGCTGCAGTGAGTGATTTTTATGTGTGCTCGCTGTCGTGTCGATCAATCATCTACAAAGGAATGATGTTAGCGGAACAAGTAGCGGTTTTTTACCCTGATTTGCAGGATAAACGGTTTGAGAGTGCGTTTGCGATTTATCACCAGCGCTATTCGACAAACACTTTCCCGCAGTGGTGGCTCGCACAACCGTTCCGCATGTTGGCGCATAATGGTGAGATTAATACGCTAAAGGGTAATTCTAATTGGATGAAGTCTCATGAAATTCGGATGGCTTCCAAAAATTTTGGTGAATATGCGGAGGATATAAAACCAATTATTGCGGGTGGTTCTTCGGATTCTGCAGCGCTTGACTCCGTTTTTGAGGTTATGGTGCGTGCTGGACGCAATGCACCGATGGCAAAAACAATGTTGATTCCTGAGTCTTGGTCGAATTTGAGTCATGAGATGCCTGATGCTTGGAAAGAAATGTACGCCTACTGCAATAGTGTAATGGAACCATGGGACGGTCCAGCGGCGTTGGCAATGACGGACGGACGCTGGGTGGTGGCGGGCCTTGATCGAAATGGTTTGCGACCGATGCGGTACGTTATCACGAACGATGGTTTGGTGATTGCAGGCTCTGAAGCGGGTATGGTGCCAGTGGATGAGTCGACCGTAATTGAGAAGGGTGCGTTAGGGCCTGGGCAAATGTTAGGTGTTGACATGCAAGAGGGGCAGGTTTGGCATGATGCAGAATTAAAAAATTCCCTTGCGGCCGAGCGCCCGTTTGGTGAATGGGTTGGCTCGATCTCTAATCTTGAGGATGTAACTGCGTCAGTAAAAGAGAAGGCTCTTTATGGCGCTAAAGAGTTGCGTAAGCGGCAGATCGCGGCAGGATTTACGGTTGAAGACCTAGAGATTATTTTGCATCCGATGGCAGAGGATGCGAAAGAAAGTATTGCATCTATGGGAGATGACACGCCAAGCGCGGTGTTGTCGGATAAGTATCGCCCACTAAGCCATTTCTTCCGCCAGAATTTTTCACAGGTGACAAACCCTCCAATTGACTCGCTTCGCGAATATCGCGTGATGAGTCTTAAAACGCGTTTTGGTAATTTGGGAAATGTCTTGGATGAGAGTAATGAGCAGACTGAGATACTTGTGCTCGACAGTCCGTTTGTCGCAAACGCAAAATTTGAAGCGATGGTTGAGCATTTTGGCGACAACGTGGTGGCGATTGATTGTACGTTTGAACGGGGTGCAGTCAATGGTCTGCGGGATGCCGTACATCGCATTCGTTCGGAGGCTGAAGAAGCTGTTCGGTCTGGTGCTGGGCATCTTGTTTTGTCGGATCGAAAGCAGGACGTGGATCGTATACCTGTACCGATGATCCTCTCTACATCTGCCGTACATTCTTGGCTGACAGCCGCGGGGCTGCGGACATTTTGTTCAATAAATGTGCGTTCCGCAGAATGTATGGACCCACATTACTTTGCAGTATTGGTGGGTTGTGGTGCGACTACTGTTAACGCCTATTTGGCGCAGGATAGTTTGGCAGATCGTATCCGTATTGGGTTATTAGATTGTACGCTGGATGTGGCAATGGAACGCTACCGTGAGGCGATTAATCAGGGTTTATTAAAAATCATGGCGAAAATGGGGATCTCTGTCATTTCCTCCTATCGCGGTGGTTTGAATTTTGAGGCTGTTGGTTTGAGCCGTGCGATGGTTGCGGAGTTCTTCCCTGGAATGCACTCGCGGATCTCTGGGATTGGTTTGGTCGGTATTGAGCGCAAAGCGACCGAGGTACATGCTAAAGGTTGGTTGGGTCAGCAGGAAGTGTTGCCGATCGGTGGATTTTATAAAGAACGCCGATCAGGTGAAAGGCATGCATGGGAAGCGCAGACCATGCATTTGATGCAAGCAGCCTGTGATCGAGCGAGCTTTGATTTGTGGAAGCAGTACTCCAAAAAAATGCAAAATAATCCGCCAATCCATTTGCGTGATTTGTTAGATTTTAAATCGGATTTAACACCAATTTCAGTTGATGATGTTGAATCCATAACTTCGATCCGTAAGCGGTTTGTAACGCCCGGCATGTCACTTGGAGCATTGTCACCAGAAGCGCATAAAACGCTGAATGTGGCGATGAACCGGATCGGCGCAAAGTCTGACAGTGGCGAGGGTGGCGAAGACCCTGCTCATTTCGTACCAGAGCCAAATGGTGATAACCCGTCTGCTAAAATAAAGCAGGTTGCGTCTGGTCGGTTTGGTGTGACAGCAGAGTATTTAAACCACTGTGAAGAGTTGGAAATCAAAGTAGCTCAGGGAGCAAAACCAGGTGAAGGTGGGCAGCTTCCGGGAATCAAGGTCACTGACCTGATCGCGCGGTTACGACACTCGACCAAGGGGGTGACGTTGATTTCACCGCCTCCGCACCACGATATCTATTCGATAGAAGATTTGGCGCAGCTGATCTATGATCTTAAGCAGATAAATCCGCGATGTAAGGTGACTGTGAAGCTTGTTGCCTCGAGTGGTGTTGGCACAATTGCGGCGGGTGTGGCAAAGGCTAAAGCAGATGTGATTCTTGTGTCTGGCCACAATGGTGGGACGGGTGCATCCCCTGCGACTTCGATCAAATACGCGGGCTTGCCATGGGAGATGGGCCTGTCAGAGGCGCATCAAGTACTAGCGATGAATAACCTGCGAGATCGTGTTACGCTGCGCACAGATGGTGGTTTACGCACTGGGCGGGACATCGTGATAGCAGCCATGCTGGGTGCTGAGGAGTACGGAATTGGTACGGCGGCACTGATTGCGATGGGCTGTATTATGGTGCGCCAGTGTCAGAGCAATACGTGCCCAGTTGGGGTTTGTGTGCAGGATGAGGATTTACGAAAAAAATTCACAGGGACAGCTGATAAAGTGGTCAATCTGATCACCTTTTATGCGCAAGAAGTGCGCGAAGTTTTGGCGTCTCTTGGAATGCGATCTTTGGACGAAGTGATTGGCCGTGCAGATATGTTGGCGCAGGTTTCGCGAGGGTCTGCGCATCTAGATGATTTAGATATGAATCCACTGCTGATTAGTGTCGATGGTGCGCAGCAGATTAAATATGACCGCGATCGCGAGCGTCAGGCCGTTCCCGATACGCTTGATGCGGACATAGTGAAGGATGCTGAGCCGTTTTTTAAGGATGGTGAAAAGATGCAATTGTCCTATGCGGTGCAGAACACACACCGGACGATTGGGACCCGTGTGTCGAGCCATATTGTGCAGCGTTTTGGAATGAATAATTCTCTGCAAGATAATCATTTGACTGTGAAACTGACTGGTAGTGCTGGCCAATCACTTGGTGCATTTGCAGCACCTGGGTTGAAGTTGGAAGTCTCGGGAGACGCTAACGACTACGTTGGTAAAGGCTTGTCTGGTGCGACCATTGTGGTACGCCCACCGCTAACGTCGCCGCTGGTAGCTGCGGACAATACGATCATTGGTAATACGGTTCTTTATGGTGCGACCGCCGGACGTTTGTTTGCGAATGGGCGAGCGGGTGAGCGGTTCGCGGTGCGTAACTCTGGTGCGACTGTGGTGATTGAGGGCTGTGGCACAAATGGGTGTGAATACATGACCGGCGGTGTGGCTGTAATTCTCGGATCAACGGGTGCGAACTTTGGTGCAGGCATGACGGGGGGTATGGCTTATGTTTATGATCCTGATGGGTGTTTTGAAGATATGATTAACCGTGAAACTTTGGTGACTGCATCCGTGGCTGAAGGATATTGGGGAAATCAGCTCAAGGGTTTGATTGAAGATCATTTGTTTGAAACTGGATCAGCAAAAGCAGCAGATATCTTACGCTTTTGGGACGAGGAGAAGGCTAATTTTGTTCAGGTCTGTCCAAAAGAGATGCTAGCGCATTTAATTGAACCATTGTCTGAAAAAGTAAGTGCTAAGATGGCCTAATTTTAAGTGTTTTGAAATCTTTGAAAGCCGTAGGTATAGAAACTTACGGCTCTTATGGTTGATTTGAGGGTCGTCTTGATTGATTGTGAGGCAAAGAAGATATTCTGTGGCCATCAGTAATATGAGCATGCTGCGTAAAAAAATAAAAGTACGGCGAAAAAAGGGGTATGTTGGCGTAGCCGTCGATGGAGTCGCAGGATTCTGGCGAGGGTGGATTTGGCAGATTTTTAAATGGGTATTTTTGAGTGTGTTGATTGGAGCTGCGTTGAGCATTGTGTTGGTGGTCATGCTGCGTTTCGTAAATCCATACATGACTTATTATTTTGTATCAGAGAAAATGCGACTTGGGACGATTGAGCGGGATTGGACACCTTTGAAAGAGTTTAGCCCTGTGGTGGCGCGGTCGGTGGTAGCAGCAGAAGATGCGAATTTCTGTCTGCATATTGGATTTGACATTGAAGGGATCAAGTCGGCACTGGCAGACAATGGTCGGTTGCGTGGCGGTTCCACGATTAGCCAGCAAGTGGCAAAGAACGTATTTTTGTGGCAGGGACGGACTTGGGTTCGTAAGGGGTTGGAGACGTGGTTTACACTATTGATTGAGATTTTTTGGTCTAAGGCACGCATTGTTGAAGTGTATTTGAATATCACTGAAATGGATGAAGGTGTTTTTGGCGCTGCAGCAGCAGGACGACATTATTTTGGAGTGGAGCCCAACAAGATTTCTACGTTGGAAGCTGGGCGTTTGGCGGCAGTCTTGCCGAGCCCAAAGAAGCGATCTGCGAGCATTCCTACGCCTTTCATTAAGAAGCAAACACGTCAGATTATTGCCGGTGCGCGGATGATTGAAGATGACGGACGTGCAGATTGTTTCGAGAACAGTTGAAATAGATTTCTAAACGGTCCAAAAGAGCACAAATCTCCTAATTGGCCGTTGTCATGCATAAGCTTTATCATTTTCCACTTTCTCCGTTTTCTCGCAAAGTCCGTTTGGTTTTGGCAGAAAAAAAGATTGAGGTGGAGCTGGTCGAGGAACGGTACTGGGAAGAGCGTGCTGATTTCATGCGATTGAATCCAGGCGGGCAAATTCCTGTATTGCGGACTGACAAGCTAGCACTGTCGGATAGCACAGCGATTTGTGAGTATCTTGAGGAAAAACATCCAGAGCCTGCATTGTTTCCGCAAGGGCCCGAGCGTAAAGCTGAAGTTCGGCGACTGAATGCGTGGTTTGATGATAAATTTTATCGAGAAGTAACGTTAAACCTGCTTGGAGAGCGGGTTCAAAAGAAGATAATGGGGCGAGGGTATCCTGATAGTAAGAATGTAAAGAAGGGCTCATCCAAGATAAAGTTTCACATTGATTATATGGGCTGGCTATTAGATCGTCGCCGTTGGTTGGCGGGGGACCGCATGACATTGGCGGATTTCTCAGCTGCGGCGCAACTTTCGTGCTTGGATTATATTTCGGACGTTGACTGGAACCGTAACGAGTTGGTTAAGGATTGGTATGCGAAGATTAAGTCGCGGCCTGCATTTCGTTCTTTGTTGGCGGATCAATTGCCAGGCTTTCCACAACCGCCTCACTATTCTGATTTGGATTTTTGAGAAATCTGACTGCCAGACTGCGCGAAAAAGCGTTAGATGAAGGGTTTTCTGACTTCGGTGTGTGTAAACCGGATGCAGTTCCCGAAACGGCGGCGCGCTTGCAGGCATTTGTGGATGCCGGGCGTCACGGGCAGATGAATTGGATGGCTGAGCGGATGGGCTGGCGAGGATCGCCAAGTGCGCTTTGGCCTGAAGCAAAGTCCGTGGTGATGATGGCGGAGAATTATGGTCCTGATCATGATCCGCTGGAGCTCCTGGAGCATAAAAATTGTGCAGCAATTAGTGTTTATGCACAGAATCGAGATTATCATGATATTGTCAAGAAGCGTCTCAAGCGGGTTGGGCGTTGGTTGATTGAACAAGATGCCAGTACGCAGATTAAGGTTTTTGTTGATACGGCTCCAGTCATGGAGAAACCACTTGCGCAAGCTGCAGGGCTTGGTTGGCAGGGCAAACATACTAATTTGGTATCGCGCGAGATCGGGTCTTGGTTTTTCCTCGGTGCTATATTTACAACTGTTGAGCTAGAATTAGATCTGGCGGCAGAAGACAAATGCGGGTCTTGTCGCAGGTGTTTGGATATATGCCCTACGAATGCGTTTCCAGCTCCATATCAGTTGGATGCTAGGCGCTGCATAAGTTATTTGACGATTGAACATCAGGGACCGGTAGATCTGGCGTTACGAGCAGGGCTCGGAAATCGGATTTATGGGTGCGATGATTGTTTGGCAGTTTGTCCGTGGAACAAGTTTGCAGCGCGGTCGGCTGAGGTCAAATATCATGGACGAACCGAGCTGATGGATGCAAAGTTGGCAGATCTGGCATTGTTGGATGATACTGAATTTCGGACATTATTCTCAGGTTCCCCTGTGAAGCGGATTGGACATAAGCGGTTTGTGCGAAATGTTTGTTATGCGATTGGTAATTCTGGGGACAGAAGATTGATTTCTGTAGTGCAGGGATTGACCCAGGATATGGATGCCACGGTTGCAGATGCAGCACGATGGGCATTTGAAAGATTGGGTGGCACGCAATGATTTTTCATAACACGGTGGTTACATGTCTTGTTTATTGAGTTTTGGGCACGGATTTTCAGCGCAGGCTTTGGTTCCGTTATTGGATGGTTGGCGCGTAATTGGTACGTCGCGCACGATCGGAAAACGGGTTCAGGAGGGAGTTGAAAGTGCCTTTTTTCCAGGTTGTAACATGGGGCCGTATTTGGATGATGCTACGCATCTTTTGATTTCAGCTGGGCCAGATGAGGTAGGAGATCCAGTATTGCGAGAGTTGCGTGAAGAGATTGCTAAACGCGAGTTTGAGTGGGTTGGGTATCTGTCTACGACGGGGGTTTATGGGGACCATCAGGGTGATTGGGTTGATGAGTACACACCTTTGACTCCATCGACTCGGCGCGGACAATTGCGTGTTGCAGCAGAGGCAGAATGGCAGGCAATGGATTTACCGCTGCATATTTTTCGCCTCGCTGGGATTTATGGGCCAGGACGTGGGCCGTTTAGTAAAGTACGCGAGGGAACCGCGCGGCGGATCATTAAACACGCTCAAGTATTTTCACGTATACATGTTGATGACATCGCGCAGGTGCTGGCTGCGAGTATTGCGCAGCCGAATGCGGGTTCAGTCTATAATTTGTGTGATGATGATCCAGCTCCGCCTCAGGATGTGATCGGTCATGCGGCAGAACTGCTAGGGTTGCCGTTGCCAGAAGCCGTGGGGTATGAAATGGCTGAGCTGACGCCTATGGCGCGGAGCTTCTATGCTGAAAACAAGCGGGTGAGAAACGATCGTATTAAAGATGAGTTAGGCGTGGTTTTAAAATTCCCTGATTATCGTTTAGGACTGCAGAGTTTGTTAGATTTGGAAGTAAGTTGATCGATACTATTCTGCTTAAAAACAATGTTTTAAAGTCTTAAGTTGTAAAGCATCGTTTGACCTTAGGG
>DLZA01000297.1 GCA_003447515.1 Paracoccaceae bacterium | reverse complement strand
GCTGAGTTCGATCGTTTACCAGGACCGTCAACGACTTTTACTCAATCTATTGAAATTGAGAATATGAATGTGCCACTTAAAACAGCCACATTAAAGACAGTAGCAGTATGATGCCACTCTGTCCGCAGTGTAACCTTTAATCTAGCACCAAAGACTGTTTCAATCTTGACCGATAAATGAATCGGTTTTCGCCCAAATGCCAGTTGTTCGAGGCAATCAAAGTTCCGTCATCAGTTTCATAACGCCTCAAAATGCGCAAACAGACCGCTCCCTGTGGCAACCGCAACGTATCCGCTACGTCTTGCGGCATCGCAACTGCCTGAATTTCTTGCACCATATCAGTCACACGCTGCCCGGTCTGCTCCTCAAGGAACGTATAAAAAGGGGGGTTGCGATCAGCGAGTTGCTCGGCAAAATCAGCCAAATTGGGAGGCAAATAGCTATCGATCAAAGCTAAAGGCTCGCTTTCAGGCCCTTCAAACCGCAGGCCCCGTTTGCAAATCCACTCTTCGCCGGCTTTAGCACCCAGTCGTGCGGCCTGATCCTCATCAAGAACCAGTGGATCCACAGACAAATGCTGATAAATCGTCGTTTCCGCAAATTGCATCAGATCATCCATCGATTGATAGCTATGCAAAAATACGCCTTCTGCACGTTGTCGCAACACAATAGAGCCTGACCCTTGCCGCCGCGCAACCAGTCCTTCAGCTTGCAGACGCCGCAAAGCCTCGCGGATGGTAAAGCGGCTGGTATCAAATTCAGCGCAGAATTCGGCCTCGCTGGGCAAGGATGCACCTACCGTATAACGTCCACTGGAGATGCGCTCCCGTACCATTCTTAAAATCGTCAAATACCGAGCTGTCTTGCCTTTCTTTTTCCCTGAAACTGCCACTAGTGCTCCATCAAAAGTTTTCCGAACCCTGAAATATGATCAGAGATGCCCGCCTGACGCAAAGCCCACCAATAGGTGGCCGTATTAATCGCAATCACCGGTTTGTCTAACCAAAATTCTGCAATACCGGCTAGCTGGGCAAAAGCCAGGTTGGTGCCCACCTGAACAATCGCGTCCACATCATCACCGTTCAATTCAATGACCGCATCGCGCAATGTTGTCGCGTTTTCATGTGCAATCAGCTGAGGCGAGCGACATTTGAGCCCCGTAAGACGCACTACCTCAAAACCACAATCTGCAAAGAAACGGCGTACCTGTGCGTCGCCGACCGGCATATACGGTGTCAGTACGGCAATTCGTTTAATCCCACCGTAAGAATCTAAGGCTGCACGACAGGCGTCTGAACCCATAAAAACGGGTACGCCTGCCCGTGCTGACACTTGCCGCTCCAATTCAAGCGAGCCTTCCAATCCGTTCCAAAATGTTTCTGCAGACATGCCCATTATCAAAGCACCAGGGCTGCATGTTTTCACCTGGTCGACGGCATTCAGAGTCTCGACGCGAATATCCTCCAACAGCTTTTCAAAGTCCGCATCTGAATGCACTGGATTGTCCGAAATATGAATACGTCCAAAATGGTTGGTCACACCTACGGGTCGCATATCATCATATTCAGGCTGCACTGAGGTATTCGTCGAAGGCGCAATAACACCAAATTTCATCCGAGGACCAAGACTGTCGACCATATCAATCAACTGTCTCTAGATCACGCAGAGACTGAATCATAGAAGAGCGCATAACATATTCTTTGTGCCTAATAGGATCTGCAACAATGGCGCGCAAATCGTCATGAAATTCTGCACGCTCTGTCGGATCAGTTGCGTTAAGCATCTGCCGGTTCCGCAGCGCCTGCGCTTGTACCGTCTCAATAGCTACCTTACGGCGTTGACGTTCAAAACGACTTACCAACGAAAGGTCCGCTCCATGCCACACATCGTACAATTTAGACGTCAGGTTAACCGCATCATGAATACCACCGTTCATGCCCATCCCACCCAGTGGATTGTTCAAGTGTGCAGCATCACCTACTAGGAAGACACGACCTTGCACGTATTTGTCTGCGACCCGTTCATGCACACGATATGCAGTTTTGTGTGCCACTTCATATGGCTTCTCGCTTGGCATGACCTCTTGCAATCGGCGCTCCACATTGGTGGGGTCAAGAACTTGTTCATCCGTTTGATTTGGATCAGTCGGTAACAAAACACGCCATAATGAAGGCGTGCGCAGCAAAACCAGCCATTCTTCTGGATCGGACACATAGGCAATTTCAGCTAAATCGGGAATCGCCTCATGGTAGGGGAAATGTGTCGAAAGCGAGAGAAAAATCTCAGGGATCGTCATCCCTTCAAATTTCGCTCCTATGGACTTGCGCACCACCGAGCGCGCACCATCTGCGCCAATCAAATACTTTCCACGGAAAGTCTCACGGGTGCCGTCTTTGCGTTCCGTATCCACTTCGACACCGCTATCATCTTGCCGCACAACTTCTGCACGTATGTCTGTGATCAAGATTCCATCACTGTGTTCATCGACGAGTTTGCGAACCGCACGGGTTAACTTCCATTGCTCGCATTGCAAACGATAAGGATGACTTGTTTCACCTTCAAGCTGGCTCATTTCAAAAGTTGCAATTACACCTTGTTTACGATCGCGAAATTGCCAATGCGGGCAGATTAAACCTTGATCCACCAGTGTTTTCGCCAAGTCAAGCTGGTCCAGCATATCCAAAGTTGGTGGGTGAAAAGTTGAAGCGCGCAAGTCTTCAGCCAAATCTGCCGTAGCCTCAAGCAAAAGCACCGGGATGCCTTTATTGAGCAAAGAAGCTGCTGCAACCAACCCTACGGGCCCAGCACCGACTATGATAACCCTATCGTTGATATCTGCCATTTTTTTTCCTCTGCAAACTGCCGTAAATCCCAAACTAAATTTATTGTTACGTTTAATAAAGCTTATAAAGCAAAAATTGTCTGGACAAGTTGAGATAACTGCGGAACCATGCCAATTAACAAGGAGAAAATGAGATGCTTATAGTTCAGCAAATTTTGAATGGCTTGATGCTTGGCAGTATCTATGTCGGCGTAGCCGTAGCTTTCACACTGACCATCGGTATTCTGAACTTCCTCAATTTCACCATTCCGGTTCTATTCATGTTATCTGGTATGATTGGGTGGTCATTGTCATTTTATGGCCTACCCTTTGGGCTAAGCGAGCCACTTGGCTGGTTAACCTCGCTTGGAATTGGCGTGTTGTGCGCAGTTGTTGCTTCTTTGATAGTTGAGCGTTTCACGTACCGTTATTTCAAAGCAAAGCATGGTGACGCAACCGAACATGCCATTCCGCTGGTTTCCTCTTTGGGGTTTCTACTCATCTTTGAATACATGGTTCTGATTGCGCATGGGTCAGATTCACGCGGGTTTCATACACCTTTTGCAGATTTAAATTGGCGGTTTGACGGGTTGGTGATCTCTATCCCACAGTTTATAAGCCTATTTGTTTCTTTGGCCATTGTTGCAGGCCTTTCGATTTTGCTAACCCGCACCAAATTGGGCCGCGCATTGCGGGCCACGGCTGAAAATCCCGATGCGGCTGTACTGATGGGGATAGAGGTTAACCGCATAGTGCCAGTAGTTTTTGTGCTAACAGGCCTGTTTTGTGGCCTTGCTGGAGCGCTGTTTGCGATCAACTACAGCGAGGTTTCTCCCTACATGGGCGATCAGGTTGGAACCAAGGCCATTGCGGGCATGGTACTTGGTGGCCTTGGTTCTGTCTGGGGAGCAATTGCAGGCGGTTTGATTGTGGGGTTGACTGAAACATTATCAATCTATTTTTTCGGCGCTACATCGGCACAGGTCACTGTGTGGGGCTTGTTACTCGTACTGCTACTCTTCCGCCCACAAGGTCTGTTTGGCCATAACGCCATTGGAAAAGGTAAGTTCT
>DLZA01000377.1:2513-3401 GCA_003447515.1 Paracoccaceae bacterium | reverse complement strand
CGAAACATTCTTTCAAATTGTACGGCATCTAGCCAAGCCAATGAAGCGGACCAAGCGCATAAGCTGCAATATCATCGGCCCAACTGCTCTTGGATTTCGTCATCGCGACGATGTTCAAGAGATCTCCAATCTGTTGTTTGAAATGGGGATTGAAGTTAACGTGATTGCTCCTATGAACGCGACATGTGCAGATATTTCAAAGATGGGTCAGGCACATTTCAACGTGCTGCTATACCCTGAGACTGGCGAACAGGCAGCACGATTTTGCAAACGCGAGTTTGATCAACCGTTCACCAAGATCGTACCAATTGGCGCTGCTGCTACCCATGATTTCATTGCTGAAGTCCAAAAATTATCAGGCTCTGATATACCAATTGATACGGATCATTTGCGTCAAACGTGGTGGTCCCGCTCTGTGGACAGCACCTATCTAACCGGCAAGAGAGTATTTATATTTGGCGATGGCACGCACGTCAAAGCCGCTGCACGGATTGCCCGTGATGAAATGGGTTTCGAAGTTGCTGGGATGGGCTGTTACAACCGCGAATACGCACGAGATGTGCGGGCCACGGCAGAGGAATATGGTCTAAAAGCGCTGATCACCGACGATTACTTGGAGGTCGAACAGACAATTGAGGAATTACAGCCAGAGATGATCTTAGGCACTCAGATGGAGCGCCATATTGGAAAGCGTTTGGGCATACCCTGCGCGGTAATTTCCGCACCTGTGCACGTTCAAGATTTCCCCGCACGGTATTCTCCACAAATGGGGTTTGAAGGCGCTAACGTAATTTTTGATACGTGGATTCATCCATTAGTCATGGGGCTAGAAGAGCATCTGTTACACATGTTCCGCGAAGATTTTGAATTTCATGATGATGCGGGTGC
>DLZA01000377.1:0-2135 GCA_003447515.1 Paracoccaceae bacterium | reverse complement strand
GTTGAAACGCCAAAACCAGCAAACACTAACGCCCCAGTTTGGCTGTCAGACGCAGAAAAGGAACTCAAGAAAATTCCATTCTTTGTGCGCGGCAAGGCGCGCCGCAACACCGAACACTTTGCCACAGAACAAGGGCTTGGCGAAATTTCTCTGGACACACTTTATGAGGCAAAAGCACACTTTGCGCGATGACATAGGGCATACATCTTACAACATTGTATTGTTGACGCTCGACCGGCACGCTGCCGGCCCTGTCGCCCGTGTGACGCCATCACTGGAACGCAGCTTTCCAGGTCTGTCCATAATTGTACACGCAGCTGCAGAATGGGAAAAAGATCCCTCAGCACTTGCCTTAGCTAAAGCAGATATCGCCACAGCGCACATAATCGTTTCTTCAGTGATCTTCCTAGAAGACCATATTTTGGCTATCCTTCCCGACCTAAAGGCGCGTCGCGATACCTGCGATGCGATGGTTGGGATCATTGCTGACCAAGAAATCGTGCAGTTGACCAAGATGGGTGATCTGGACATGTCCCGCCCCGCAACTGGCGCGATGGCACTGTTAAAAAAGCTTAAACCAGCAAAGAAAGGTGGGAGTTCGGGCGCGGGCCAGATGAAAATGTTGCGCCGCTTGCCTAAGATCCTGCGCCTGATACCTGGAAAATCCCAAGACTTACGGGCGTGGTTTTTATCGATGCAATACTGGCTCGGTGGGTCGGATGAAAACATTGAGGGCCTCGTTCGGTTCTTAATTTCCCGTTATTCCAGCATCCCAACATGGCGCGGTGTACAAATTGATCTACCCATAGAATACCCCGAAGTGGGACTCTATCATCCCGATCTGCCTGGCATGCACGTGACGACGAATGCAGATGATCTGCCCCACAGCAGTGCGCCGGTATCCGTCGGCTTGCTGATGCTCCGCTCTTACATCCTGTCGGGTGACACAGCCCATTACGACCACGTCATTCGTACATTCGAAGCACAAGGCGTCCGTGTCATTCCTGCCTTTTCAGGTGGCCTAGATGGCCGTGCTGCAATTGCAAATTACCACGATGGGAAGATCGATGCATTTGTGTCGCTTACGGGCTTTAGTCTTGTGGGGGGGCCAGCCTACAACGATAATGAAGCCGCTGTTCAAGTCCTAACTGATCTCAACGTACCCTACGTGGCGGCTCAGCCGTTGGAATTTCAAACATTAGAGCAGTGGGAGGCCGGTTCCCAAGGCCTTAACCCAATTGAATCCACAATGTTGATCGCACTGCCAGAAATCGACGGCGCAACCAACCCAACCGTGTTTGCGGGGCGGCATGAGGAAAGCCAGTCAAACAATATCAAAGCGATGGCTCCTGCTTTGGAGCGCATTGATGCACTGGTGGAAAAAACAAAACGTTTGGCCTTGCTGCGGCGCAAAGTAAACGCAGACAAAAACGTTGGCGTGGTACTCTTTGGCTTTCCCCCGAATGCAGGCGCTATTGGCACGGCAGCCTATCTTTCAGTATTTGAATCACTTCACAACACACTACATCAAATGGCACGCGACGGCTATGACATCACCCCGCCCACCACTGTTGATGATCTCCGCGAAGCAATTCTCATCGGTAACGCCAAGACCTATGGTCAAGAAGCAAATGTTGGGGCAAAGGTTAGCGCAGACCAGATCATTTCCAACACCCCCTGGCTCGAAGAAATTGAAGCCACTTGGGGTCCAGCACCTGGCCGAATTCAGGCCAACGGTCGCGATGTGTTTGTACTTGGAGCGCAGTTCGGCAAAGTGTTTGTCGGCGTTCAGCCTGCCTTTGGCTACGAAGGCGACCCAATGCGTTTACTTTTTGAAAAGGGTTTTGCGCCAACTCATGCGTTTTCAACGTTCTATCAGTATTTAAAGCACGATCTAAAGGCGGACGTGCTGCTACATTTCGGGATGCACGGCGCATTGGAGTTTATGCCAGGCAAACAAAATGGTCTTTGTGGTAAGGACTGGCCAGATCGCCTTATTGGCAACATACCAAACGTATATCTGTACGCAGCGAATAACCCATCTGAAGCGACACTGGCAAAACGCCGTGCAAATGCAATCACCATCACGCACCTTACGCCACCATTGCAAAACGCCGGACTGTATCGTGGATTGG
>DLZA01000023.1 GCA_003447515.1 Paracoccaceae bacterium | reverse complement strand
CCTTCGTTTGCGACATTATTTTTCCAGCACATCCTTAATATAACGTCTTAGAAACGCGGACGAAACGCTGGTTCTTTCGCTTCGCCTTTCACCATCAAAAAGGTGAAAGACCGTGTTTCCATAAATCTTATTGAGATGAAAAATAATTATCCATCAGTAAGGACGACATGAACCCGCTTTAGCAGCTATGATTCTATTATGGCAGCTAACTAAAGGAACCGATGATGTCGTTAAAAATCCTCCGCCGCAAAGATGTAGAAGAGATAGTTGGATTGAGCAGGTCGACGATTTATAAGTTGATGAGCACCGGTGCCTTTCCAAGGTCCATTCGATTGGGGCCGCGTGCTGTTGGCTGGCGTTTGTCAGACATCGAAGCTTGGATTGAATTCCGAGCTAGTGATGTTGGATGACGGGAGCGTTTCATGTCACCAGATGTCGATGCCATCCGCGCATACCTAACGGCTATCACCAATCCTTGGCGTGAACTAGGCGCGGCACAGCACCTTGAACTAAGATGCCTTGCCGAGGGTAGTCAGACTAACGTCTCGCTCTTTTCTACGGATATGCTTTCAAAAGCAATTGATCACGCTGCAGCCATGAACGAGGCCGGGCTGAATGTTTACACATGTGTTAACCTAATCAACCCAACAATGCTTTCACCCGGAAAGGCGGCAAAGGATGCAGATATTTTGCAAGCCCATTTCGCTTTTGCAGATTGCGACACGCCAGGCAGCGCAGAAGCATTGCAAAGAAACGCCCCACCATATGATTTCTGTGTGATCACCGGGAGCCAACCTTATCTGCGATGCCATTACTATTGGCAATTGGTTGAGCCCGTTCATGACCTTTAAGACTGGTCAGAAACTCAGAAAGCTCTCGCAAAGGCTTATGCTGCCGATGAAAAAGTCTGCAATCCAAGCCGCATTATGCGCGTCGCAGGAACTATCGCCTATCCAAGCATAAAGAAGCGAGAAAAGGGATACGTTCCTGAACTGACGCAGTTAACCGGATTAAAGCCATGCCAATAAGATATGAGGCCTTAAAAGAGCACCTAAAGTCTGTTCTTGGAGAGCCCACGACGCCAAATCCTAATCAAACGCCTGACTGCAGCAAGTCAGCGACAACCAAAGATTGGGTGAGGCAAAGCCAAGTTGATGGTGAGTGGAACAACAGCCTGCTGCAAGTGACCAAAAACATGGTGCAGGACGGAAAATCTGATGAGGCAATTCATAGATGTACCGATGCGTTAACCACTGACGATTACACGGTAAAGCAAACGCGCAAACAGGTTCAATCCATGATTGACGGAGCACGCGCCAAATTTGGCGGAGAAGAAAAGCGCAATACCGCTACCGTTTTTGCAATGCTGACAGAGGACGAGCGTTGGTCCTCTGTATTTGCATTCGACGAACTTGCTGATCGTGCGATGGTAATTTCAAAGCCACCCTTTCTGACAGGTGACCCAAAGCACTTCAAACCACGCCCGATTAAGGACAACGATTACACCCAAGTTCAAATGTGGATACAGCGCAACTGGGGGAGCGTGAACAAGCTGACTGTGATTGATGCGGTGAATGCAGCTTGCGACAATCAGGTAATCAGCCCCGTTCGCCACTATTTAGAAAGTCTGCCGCCAAGTGCGCTGGATGTTGCGACGGTATTTGAAACGTATTTTGGTGTAGAACCCGAAAATGATGTACATCGCGAATTTATTCGTACCGCCTCTTCTCTCTTTTTGAAGCAAGCCGTTGCACGCGCCATCAAAGCGGGATGCAAGGCAGACATCGTTATTGTCTTTGAAGGTGCGCAAGGCATCGGTAAAAGTACAGGGCTGCGTGCCTTGTTTGGGGCTGACTGGTTCAAAGACAGCATGCCTCCAATGGGCTCCAAAGATGCCTCAAATTACATTGTCGGTGCTTGGTGTATTGAACTCGCTGAAATGGCTTTCCAAAAGAAGGCCGAAATCGAGCAGCAAAAGGCTTTCATCAGTAAACAGGAAGAAAAATACCGCCCCGCCTACGGCCGAAACGAAATCGTATATCCAAGACGCTGTGTGTTTGCCGCTACGACCAACCGCGATGACTGGGCCGTTGACGAAACAGGTAACAGACGGTTCCTACCTGTAAAGACAATTAAGGTAGATGTCGCCGGGCTTAAACGCGATCGGAATGCTATTTGGGCGGCGGCTTATGCTGAATATGTGAAGGACCCAATGTGGTGGCTTACGGACGACCAAGCGATCTACGTAGCAAAACAAACGCAAAAGCGTTTTGAAGCTGATATTTGGATCGAGCTTATTCACAAATATTTGTCGCAACTTACCGAAATATCGATCCGAGATGCGTTCGAAGGGTGCTTTCCACAAAAAAATCCTGATGATTGGCCTGTTGACCCACAGAAAATTACGAAACAGGACCAACGTCGTATGGGTACTTGCTTGATATCTGCAGGTTGGAAGCGAGACGGGAAGTTCAATAAAGGCGAGCGACGTAATCAGGCACGGTTTGTGAGCTTAAGTGGTGCGCAAGATGACGAATAAGAAACTAGTTTTAACATTAGAAAATTGCGCATCTGCGCATTACTTTCTTTGGTGTCTTTTGAGATACGTTTAACCAATTGTTAATAAGATACTATAAAACACCTATTGACGAGATGTGTGC